>CALRZA010000148.1:0-5578 GCA_943372535.1 Auritidibacter sp. Marseille-P8566 | reverse complement strand
GAGGCGCGCGCGACGATCGCCGAGCGCGCCGCGATCGCGGCCGCCCCGATCACCGACGGTGCTCTCGCGGACGGCACGAAGGTTCCGCTGCTGGCGAACCTCGGCTCGCCGAAGGATGCCGCCGCCGCGGTCGCGCTCGGCGCCGAGGGTGTCGGGCTCTTCCGCACCGAGTTCCTGTTCCTCGACTCGGCGACCGCCCCGACCGTCGCCGAGCAGGACCGCCAGTACATCGACCTGCTCAAGCACTTCCCGGGCAAGAAGGTGGTCGTGCGCGCGCTCGACGCCGGCGCCGACAAGCCGCTGAGCTTCCTCAACGACGCCCACGAGGAGAACCCGGCCCTGGGTCTGCGCGGTCTGCGGGCGCTGCGGGCGAGCCAGGACATCCTCAAGGATCAGCTGCAGGCGCTCGTCAACGCTCAGAACGCGACGCAGGCCGATCTCTGGGTGATGGCCCCGATGGTGGCGGATGCCGCCGAGACCAAGTGGTTCGTCGAGTACGGCAAGTCGCTGGGACTCAAGACCGTCGGCGTGATGGCCGAGGTGCCGTCGCTCGCCGTCGTCGCGGACCAGGTCGCCGAGGTGAGCGACTTCGTGTCGATCGGCACCAACGACCTCACCCAGTACACCCTCGCGGCGGACCGCATGCTCGGCTCGGTCGCGAGCTATCAGGACCCGTGGCACCCCTCGGTGCTGCGCCTGATCAAGATGCTCGGGGATGCCGGAGCGGCGGCCGGCAAGCCCGTCGGCGTCTGCGGTGAGGCCGCGGCCGACCCGAAGCTGGCGGTCGTGCTCGTCGGTCTCGGCTGCACGACGCTCTCGATGACGCCGGCGGCGCTCGCGGATGTGCGGGCCGAGCTGCTCACGGTGACGCTCAAGGAGGCCCAGGCGCGGGCATCCCGAGCCCTGGCGGCCCACACCGCGGCCGAGGCGCGCGACAGCGGCTCGAGCTGACCCCCTTCGTGAGGTAACGCAATCGGCCCTCCCGCGCACGCGCGGAAGGGCCGATTCGCTTACCTCAGAACGTTTACGGCTTCCCGCGCAGTACGGCTGCTTTGACCTCGGCGATCGCCTGCGTCACCTGGATGCCGCGAGGGCACGCCTCGGAGCAGTTGAAGGTCGTGCGGCAGCGCCACACGCCCTCTTTGTCGTTGAGGATGTCGAGGCGCACCTGAGCGCCCTCGTCACGGGAGTCGAAGATGAAGCGGTGCGCGTTCACGATCGCGGCCGGGCCGAAGTACTGGCCGTCGGTCCAGAACACGGGGCAGCTCGACGTGCACGCGGCGCAGAGGATGCACTTGGTGGTGTCGTCGAAGCGGGCGCGCTCCACGGGGCTCTGCTTGCGCTCCTTGTCGGGAGTGCCGCCGGCCATGAGGAACGGGTTGATCGCGCGGTAGGAGTCGAAGAACGGCTCCATGTCGACGATCAGATCCTTCTCGAGCGGCAGACCCTTGATCGCCTCGACGTAGATCGGCTTCGTGATGTCGAGGTCCTTGATCAGGGTCTTGCAGGCCAGGCGGTTGCGACCGTTGATGCGCATGGCATCCGAGCCGCAGACCCCGTGCGCGCAGGAGCGGCGGAAAGTCAGCGAGCCGTCCTGCTCCCACTTGATCTTGTGCAGGGCATCGAGCACGCGGTCGGTGCCGCGCATCTCGACGTCGAAGTCCTGCCAGCGCGGCTCGGAGTCCACCTCGGGGTCGAAGCGACGGATGATGAGGGTCGCCGTGAAGGTCGGGATCTCCTCGGGGGCGATCGGCTGGTTGTCGAGAGTCGCGGTGCTCATGTCAGTACTTGCGCTCCATCGGCGGGTAGTTGGTGATCACGACCGGCTTCCAGTCGAGCTTGATGTGGTCGCCGGCATCCTTCGATTCCGGGTCGCCCACGAGGTAGGCCATGGTGTGAACGAGGAAGTTCTTGTCGTCGCGCTCGGGGTAGTCCTCGCGCATGTGGCCGCCCCGGCTCTCCTTGCGAGCCCGCGCCGAGTAGACGAGAACCTCCGCGAGGTCGAGCAGGAACCCGAGCTCCACGGCCTCGAGCAGGTCGGTGTTGAACCGCTTGCCCTTGTCCTGAAGCTGGATGTTCTTGTAGCGGGCCCGGAGGCGCTCGATGAGCTCCGTGACCTCCTGCAGCGACTCGTCGGTGCGGAAGATCTGGGCGTTGCGGTCCATCGAGTCCTGCAGCTCCTTGCGGATGACCGCGACCCGCTCGGTGCCGTCACCGCTGCGCACCATGTCGAGGATCTTCTGCACGCCGCCCGCCGGGTTCTCCGGCAGCGGCACCCACTTCGCCGTCCTGACGTACTTCGCGGCGTTCTTGCCGGAGCGCTTGCCGAACACGTTGATGTCGAGCAGCGAGTTGGTGCCGAGACGGTTCGAGCCGTGCACCGAGACGCACGCGCACTCGCCGGCGGCGTAGAGACCGGGCACGACCTCGGTGTTGTTGCGCAGCACCTCGGCGTCGACGTTGGTCGGGATGCCGCCCATCGCGTAGTGCGCCGTCGGCAGCACCGGCACGGGCTCGGTGTACGGCTCGACACCGAGGTAGGTGCGGGCGAACTCGGTGATGTCCGGCAGCTTCTCGTCGATGACCGCGGGCTCGAGGTGGGTGATGTCGAGGTAGAGGTAGTCCTTGTCAGGACCAGCCCCACGCCCCTCGCGCACCTCCAGCGCCATCGAGCGGGCGACGATGTCGCGCGGCGCGAGGTCTTTGAGCGTCGGGGTGTAGCGCTCCATGAAGCGTTCGCCGGAGGCGTTGCGCAGGATCGCGCCTTCGCCTCGAGCGGCCTCCGAGAGCAGGATGCCGAGACCGGCCAGGCCGGTGGGGTGGAACTGGTAGAACTCCATGTCCTCCAGCGGCAGCCCCTTGCGCCAGATGATGCCGACGCCGTCACCGGTGAGGGTGTGGGCGTTGGAGGTCGTCTTGTAGATCTTGCCGAAGCCGCCGGTCGCGAAGATCACGGCCTTGCCCTGGAAGACGTGCAGGTCGCCGGTCGCGAGCTCGTAGGCCACGACGCCGGACGGCACTTCCTTGCCATCGACCGTCGACATGACGAGGTCGAGCACGTAGAACTCGTTGAAGAAGTTGATGCCGAGCTTGACGCAGTTCTGGTACAGCGTCTGCAGGATCATGTGGCCGGTGCGGTCGGCCGCGTAGCAGGCCCGACGCACGGGCGCCTTGCCGTGCTCGCGGGTGTGACCGCCGAAGCGGCGCTGGTCGATCTTGCCGTCCGGCGTGCGGTTGAACGGCAGGCCCATGTTCTCGAGGTCGATGACCGCGTCGATGGCCTCCTTGGCGAGGATCTCGGCGGCATCCTGGTCGACCAGGTAGTCACCACCCTTGACGGTGTCGTAGGTGTGCCACTCCCAGTTGTCCTCCTCCACGTTGGCGAGCGCGGCGGCCATGCCGCCCTGCGCCGCGCCCGTGTGGGAGCGGGTGGGGTAGAGCTTCGAGATCACGGCCGTCGAGGCGTGCGGTCCGGCCTCGATCGCCGCGCGCATCCCCGCGCCACCGGCGCCGACGATGATGATCTCGTGCTGGTGGTAGTGCACTCCGTCGATCACGGCCCCGTCATCGATGAGGCCGGCGTCCTTCGCGGCCACGGTTACGGCACCGGGCAGAAGCTCGGGAGCAGCTCAGCGGCGGCTCCAGCCGGACAAGGGTCGAACGTGTAGATCACAAGGGTTCCCAGCGTGAGGAGGACGATCGTCGAGGCGAGGATCGCCCCGAGCAGGATGCGGCGCAGTGTCGGCTTCGTCGCGTAGTCGTTGACGAGGGTGCGCATGCCGTTCGCACCGTGGATGAGGGCGAGCCAGAGCAGCAGCGTGTCCCACACGACCCAGAACGGGTCGGCCCACTTGCCGGCGACGAAGGCGAAGTCGATCGCCTTGACGCCCTCACCGGCGACCATGTTGACGAAGAGGTGGCCGAAGATCAGCACGACGAGCACGACGCCGCTCGCGCGCATGTAGACCCAGCCCCACTTCTCCCAGTTGATGCCGCGGCGCTTGGGCGTCACAGCCTTGCTGCGCGGGGAGTCGATGACGGTCATGTCTCAGCCTCCGAAGACGTGCATGAGGTGGCGGGGGATGAAGCCGGCGAGCAGCGCGAGCCAGAGGCCGATGACGACCCAGAACATCACGCGCTGGTACTTGGTGCCGAGGCTCCAGAAGTCGATCAGGATGATGCGCAGACCGTTGAGCGCGTGCAGTCCGATCGCGGCGACGAGGGCGATCTCACCGAGGCCCATGATGGGCGTCTTGTAGGCGCCGATCACCACGTTGTAGGCCTCGGGGCTCAGCCGCACCAGCGAGGTGTCGAGGATGTGCACGAGAAGGAAGAAGTAGATCGCGGTTCCGGTGATGCGGTGCAGCACCCACGACCACATCCCCTCCCGACCGCGGTAGAGGGTGCCCGCGAGACGACGCGGGGCACGGATGTCGGGTGTGACGGGCGGTGGCGCCGCCACGGTACCCGCCGACTGCTCTGGCACGAGTGACCACTCCTCAACGGAAGATGAGGCCGCGGCTCGCGCGGCCGACCGAAATCCGTGGTTCCGGACGGCTTCAGTCTATTCGGGCCATCCCGGGCCAATCGCCCTCGGCAGGCCGGAATTGGACCCCAGTTGGGGTCGGATGAAACAATCGCGAATCTTTCCGGCGATCAGTCGACCGAGGCGGGCACGCGCTGACCGATGACCGCGTCGTAGTGTCCGACGAGCTCCGAGCAGATCGCGTGCCATGAGCGGCCGAGCACCCGGCGGCGGCCGGCTTCGCCCATGCGGGCTCGGAGGGCCGGGTCATCCACCAGCGGTTCGATCGCCCGGCGCAGGGCGTTCGCCTCGCCGGGCGCGTAGAGGATGCCGTCGGTTCCCGACTCGATGAGATCGATCGGGCCGCCGGCGCGCGGGGCCACGACCGGCAGCCCGCTCGCGTGGGCCTCCTGGATCGTCTGGCCGAAGGTCTCCTCGGTGCCGGTGTGGGCGAAGACGTCGAGGGCGGCGTACGCGGTGGCGAGTTCGGCGCCCGAGAGCGAGCCGAGCATCGTCACGGGCATCCCGCGCAGTGCGCGCTCGACCGACGGCTGCGAGGGACCGCTGCCGATGATGGCGAGCCGCACGTTCGGCAGGCCGCGCAACTCGGCGAACCGCTCGACCTGCTTCTCCGGGGCAAGACGCCCGACGTACCCGATGAGCGTCTCGCCCCGCGGGGCGAGCTGCTCGCGTAGGGCGACGGTCGCAGGGTCGAGGCGACGACGCGGGTGGTAGGTCTCGAGGTCGACTCCCCGGCCCCAGGCCGCGAGGCGCTCGACGCCGGCTGCCTGCAGGTCGGTCATCGATGAGCTCGACGGAACGAGGGTGAGAGATGCCCCGTCGTGGATGCGCCGAACGATGCGCCACGCGACCTTGGTCGCGGCACCGAGACGGTTGCGGCGGGCGTAGCCGGCGACATCCGTCTGGAAGATGGCGACCGACGGCACCCCCTGACGGCCGGCGGCGGCGATCGCCTGAGCCCCCAAGAGGAACGGGGAGGCGGCGTGGATCACGTCGGGCGCGAAGTCCGCGATGAGGCGCGCGACCATCGGG
>CALRZA010000147.1:0-5585 GCA_943372535.1 Auritidibacter sp. Marseille-P8566 | reverse complement strand
TGGCTCCTCGCCGGCCCCTGATTCTCAACCGAACGGATTCACCCATGGCTTCCACCGCTGACATTCGCAACGGCGTCGTTCTCAACATGGACGGCGGGCTCTGGAGCGTCATCGACTTCCAGCACGTCAAGCCCGGCAAGGGTGGCGCGTTCGTGCGCACCAAGGTCAAGAACGTCATGACGGGCAAGGTCGTCGACCGCACGTTCAACGCGGGAGCGAAGATCGAGGTCGAGACCGTCGATCGCGCCGACTTCCAGTACCTGTACAAGGATGGCGACAACTTCGTCTTCATGGATCTCGGCAACTATGACCAGATCACCCTGACTCCGGCCCAGGTCGGCGACGCGTCGAACTTCATGCTCGAGAACCAGAACGTCACGATCGCTCTCAACAACGGCAACCCGCTCTACGTCGAGCTGCCGGCGTCGGTCGTGCTCGAGATCACCTACACCGAGCCGGGCCTGCAGGGCGACCGCTCGACGGGTGGCACGAAGCCCGCGACGGTGGAGACCGGCTACCAGATCCAGGTGCCCCTGTTCCTCGAGCAGGGCACCAAGGTCAAGGTCGACACCCGCGACGGCAGCTACCTCGGCCGCGTGTGAGCGCGCGCAGCAAGTCCCGTAAGCGCGCCCTCGACATCCTCTACGGCGCCGACGTGCGCGGGGAGTCGATCAACACCGTCCTCTCGGCGGAGGCGGCACGGCACGAGGCCGACCCGAAGCGGGCGAACTCGTGGAGCTACGCCCGCGACATCGTGATCGGCATCACCGAGCACGGCGACGAGATCGACGAACTCATCGAGACGTACGCCCAGGGCTGGACTCTGGCGCGCATGCCCGCGATCGACCGGGCGCTGCTGCGCATCGGACTGTGGGAGATCCTGTTCAACGACGAGGTTCCCGACAGCGTCGCGATCGCCGAGGCTGTCGAGTCGGCCCGGGTGCACTCCACCGAGGATTCCGCGGGCTTCGTCAACGGGCTCCTCGGCCGGATCGCCGCGACCCGCGCCTGAACGACCGGCGCTCGCGCCTCAGGTTTCGCTGCGTTACGCGCCGAATGGTGCCCGGCATCCACGCCCTCTAGCGTGCCTGTATGACCTCCACCGGCTCAGCGACCGCCACGACCGCGCTCTCGACCGCGCTCTCCGTCGCGATCGAGGGCGTCGACCGGGCGTTCCCGGCGCCGAGTGCTGACGCGCCCGCTCGCCGCGTGCTGCGCGATGTCTCGTTGACGATCGAACCCGGTGAGATCGTCGCGCTCATCGGGGCATCCGGCAGCGGCAAGTCGACGCTGCTGCGTCAGGTCAGCGGGCTTGATCACCCGGATGCCGGCACGGTCCTGATCGACGGCACCCCGATCCAGGGCGTCGACCAGCGCTCGGCCGTCGCCTTTCAGGAGCCGCGGCTGCTGCCGTGGCGCACGATCGAGCACAATGTCGCCCTCGGCCTGCCGCACGGCACGAGCGCCGCGGCCGGACGCGAGCGGGTGGCCGAGCTGCTCGAGCTCGTGCAGCTGACGGATGCCGCCCGCCTGCGCCCGCGCCAGGTCTCCGGGGGCATGGCGCAGCGCGCCTCGCTCGCGCGGGCTCTCGCGCGCGTTCCCGGAGTGCTCCTGCTCGACGAGCCCTTCGGTGCCCTCGACGCCCTGACCCGTCTGACGATGCAGGACCTGCTCCTCGACATCCACGCCGCGCGCCCGACGACGATCCTCGTCGTCACCCACGACGTCGAGGAAGCGCTCTACCTCGCCGACCGCGTCGTGCTGCTCGGCACCGAGTCGGGGTACCCCGCCAACTCCGGAGCGGTCATCCGCTCCGTCATCACCGTTCCCGGACGACGACCCCGCGACCGCGGGGACGCCGCCCTGGCACACCTTCGCGCTCAGCTCCTCGAGGGGCTCGGCGTGTCGACTCACCATCCCTTCCACACATTCTGAGGTTCTCCATGTCACGCATCGGTTCCCTGTCGATCACCGCCGCCATCGCGGCCCTAGCCCTCTCGCTCACCGCGTGCGCGGGGGAGGGCTCCGCCGTCGCCCCCGAGGCCGGGCCCGCCGAGGGCGAGTGGAGCTCCGATGTGCTCAACATCGACTTCGCCACCTACAACCCGCTGAGCCTGATCATCAAGGAGCAGGGCTGGCTCGAGGAGGCGACCGGCGGTGACGTCACCGTCAACTGGGTGCAGTCGGCCGGCTCGAACAAGGCCAACGAGGCCCTGCGCGCCGGGGCGATCGACGTCGGCTCGACCGCCGGTTCGGCGGCGCTGCTCGCCCGCTCGAACGGCTCGCCGATCCAGACCATCGACATCTACTCGCAGCCCAACTGGGCCGCGATCCTCGTGCCCGTCGGCTCCGACATCACCTCGGTCGAGGACCTCGCGGGTCGCTCGGTCGCGGCTACGAAGGGCACCGACCCGTACTTCTTCCTGCTGCAGGCGCTCGGCGAGGCGGGGCTCACGATCAACGACGTGACGCTGCAGAACCTCCAGCACGCCGACGGCAAGGCCGCGCTCGAATCCGGCGCGGTCGAGGCGTGGTCGGGGCTCGACCCGCTGCTCTCGACGAGCGTCGCGAGCGGGGCATCCACGATCATCTACGACAACATCGACTTCAACAGCTACGGCTTCCTGAACGCGACCGAGGAGTTCCTCACCACCTCGCCCGATCTGGCCCAGCTCGTCGTCGACGCCTATGAGAAGGCCCGTCAGTACGCGATCGACAACCCCGAGGAGACGGCGGCGATCCTCGCCGAGGTCGCCGGCATCGACATCGAGATCGCCACTGCGGTGATCGCCGACCGCACCAACCTCGGTGTCGACCCGATCCCGGGTGACGCCCAGCGCGACGTGCTGGCCTTCATCGGCCCGATCTTCGTCGAGTCCGGCGACGTCGCGAGCCAGGACCTCGTCGACGCAGCCCTCGAGTCGCTCTTCGTCACCAGCTTCGCCGAGAACGCGGATCCGTCGCGCCTTGGCTGATCGCTCCCGCACCGAGCTCGCCGCCGACTCCACCCCGGAGCCGGCGGCGAGCCTCGTGCAGTATTCCTCGCAGTACGGCTATTCGGCCGCCGGCACGGCGACGAGCCAGCGTCGTCGCGGTGACCGCCGGTCACGCCCGGGCCTCACCGCCCTCGGCGCCGTGCTTCCGCTCCTGATCCTCGCGGCCTGGTGGATCGTGTCGGCGCTCGAGCTCGTGCCGGCGTTCCGCCTGCCGTCGCCGCAGAGCGTGTGGCTCGCGGGCGTCGACCTCGCACAGCGCGGCCTGCTCGTCAGCGACATCGCGATCTCGGTGCAGCGCGTGCTCATCGGCTTCGTCGCGGGATCGATCGTGGGTCTCGCGCTCGGCTCCGTCGTCGGGCTGTCGCGCTGGGCGAGCGCCCTCCTCGCCCCGACGATCGGCGGATTCCGTGCCGTGCCGTCGCTCGCCTGGGTGCCGCTGCTCGTGCTCTACCTCGGCATCACCGAGGACTCCAAGGTCACCCTCATCGCGATCGGCGCGCTCTTCCCGGTCTACACGACCGTGGCGGGCGCCCTGCGGCACGTCGACCCGCACCTCGTCGAGCTCGGCCACGCCTACGGGCTCAGCCGCTTCCAGTTGCTGCGCCAGGTGCAGCTCCCGGCTGTGGTGCCGAGCATCGTCTCGGGTCTGCGGCTCGCGCTCGCGCAGTCGTGGCTCTTCCTCGTGGCGGCCGAGCTCATCGCGTCGGCGATGGGACTCGGATTCCGGCTCCTGGACTCGCAGCAGAACGGGCGCATCGACCGGCTGTTCCTCGTGATCATCCTGCTCGGCATCCTCGGCAAGACGACTGACGCGCTCATCGGGCTGCTCGAGCGCTGGCTGCTCAAGCGCTGGGGCTAGGTCGCTGCCGAGCACCCGTGCCCGGGGCTGTAGACTGGCCCCACCAGACATCCTTTAAGTTCCGTCCCGAGAGGCGGGGAAGGAGGTCAGAATGCCAGCACGTGCCGTGCTCCAGCAGGCTGATATCACGCGAGCGTTGACTCGGATCTCCCACGAGATCCTCGAGGCCAATCGCGGATCGAGCGATCTCGTGCTTCTCGGCATCCCGACGCGCGGCGTGTTCCTGGCCCGTCGCATCGCCGAGATCCTCGAGACGATCGAGCCCGGCTCCGGGGTCGTCGGTGCCCTCGACGTCACGATGTACCGCGACGACCTGTCGCGCAACCCCACCCGAGCGCCCTCGCCGACCGAGATCCCCGCGACCGGCATTGACGGCAAGACCGTCGTGCTGGTGGATGACGTGCTCTACTCCGGGCGCACCATCCGCGCCGCGCTCGACGGGCTCAGCGACCTGGGCCGACCCCGGGCCGTGCGGCTCGCCGTGCTGATCGACCGGGGACACCGTGAGCTGCCGATCCGCGCCGACTTCGTCGGCAAGAACCTCCCGACCTCGGCCGCGGAGCGCATCTATGTGCGGCTCGCCGAGCTCGACGGCGTCGACGAGGTTCTCATCGACGCGCCGGAGGGGACGACATGAAGCACCTGCTCTCGACCCAGGACCTGAGTCGCGACGAAGCGATCGCCCTCCTCGACATCGCCGAGGACATGGCGGATGTCGCCTCCCGCGAGGTCAAGAAGCTCCCGACCCTGCGCGGCCGCACGGTCGTCAACCTGTTCTTCGAGGATTCGACTCGCACGCGCGTGAGCTTCGAGGTCGCGGCCAAACGACTCTCGGCCGATGTCATCACCTTCAGCGCCAAGGGATCGAGCGTGTCGAAGGGCGAGAGCCTCAAGGACACCGCCCAGACTCTCGCCGCGATGGGGGCGGATGCCGTCGTCATCCGTCACTCCGCGTCCGGCGCCCCGCGCGTGCTCGCCGACAGCGGCTGGATCGACGCGGGAATCGTCAACGCGGGCGACGGCACGCACGAGCACCCGACCCAGGCCCTGCTCGACGCCTTCACGATCCGGCGACGGCTGCACGGCGACCGGTCGCGCGGCAGGGCCCTCGACGGCGTCTCGGTCACGATCGTCGGCGACATCCTGCACTCGCGGGTGGCGCGCTCGAACGTCTGGCTGCTGTCGACCCTCGGTGCCGAGGTCTCCCTGATCGCCCCGGCGACGCTCCTGCCGGTCAGCACGGTGGGCTGGCCCGTCAGCGTCGGCTACGACCTCGACGCCGCGGTCGACGCCGGTCCCGACGTCGTGATGATGCTGCGCATCCAGACGGAGCGCATGAACGCCGCCTTCTTCCCGACCGCGCGCGAGTACTCGCGCGAGTGGGGGCTCGACGACGAGCGGGTCGCCCGCCTGCCGGCGGCTACCATGGTGATGCACCCGGGGCCGATGAACCGCGGTCTGGAGATCTCCGCCGCCGCCGCCGACTCCGCGCGTTCGACCGTGCTCGAGCAGGTCGCCAACGGGGTGTCGATGAGGATGGCCGTGCTGTACCACCTGCTGTCCGGAACCGAGGGAAACGCATGAGCATCCGCATCCAGGGCGCGACCCTGCCCGACGGATCGCGCCGCGATCTGCTGATCGAGGGCGGCGTGTTCGTCGACGAGCTCTCGGGAACCCCCTCGACGACGATCGATGCCGAGGGTCTGATCGCGCTGCCCGGCCTGGTCGAC
>CALRZA010000146.1:0-5616 GCA_943372535.1 Auritidibacter sp. Marseille-P8566 | reverse complement strand
GGCCGGAGCATCGGCTGCGGGCGCTGCCGCGGGAGCCGCCTCGGCCTTCGCCGGAGCGGTGGTCGCGGTGGTCGCCTCGGCCTTCGCCGCAGGCGCCTCGGCCTGAGCCGCGCGGGCCGGCTTGTTGGCGACCTTGCGCGCCTCGGCCTCGGCCTTGGCCGCCGCCTTCGTCTTGTGGGGGCCGATCACCATGACCATGTTGCGGCCGTCGATCGTGGGGGTCGACTCGACCGAGCCGAACTCCGCGACATCCTCGGCGAAGCGCTGCAGCAAACGCACGCCCTGCTCGGGACGCGACTGCTCGCGACCACGGAAGAGGATCATCGCCTTGACCTTGTCGCCCGCCTGCAAGAAGCCCTCGGCGCGCTTGCGCTTGGTCTCGTAGTCGTGCTTGTCGATCTTCAGACGGAACCGCACCTCCTTGAGGATGGTGTTCGCCTGGTTGCGACGGGCCTCCTTGGCCTTCTGGGCCTCCTCGTACTTGAACTTGCCGTAATCCATGATCTTGGCAACGGGAGGCTTGGAGTTGGGAGCAACCTCGACCAAATCCAGGTCGGCCTCCTGAGCGAGCCGAAGTGCGTCTTCAATGCGGACGACACCGACCTGCTCACCGTTCGGGCCGACGAGTCGGACCTCCGGGACGCGGATTCGGTCATTGGTACGGGGATCGCTGATCAGGGGCTCCTTCTCGTCAGGGGGTCGCGGCGGATGCCGCACGGCACGAGAGAGGAACGTCACCTGACGCCGCGTGAGATCACAATCGGCGCCACACACACCCTTGCTGCTACCCATCCGGCTGGTGACGGATGAGCGGGGTGCAACGACCCGGTAACCTTGAGAAGCGGTCGACGGGTGGGAGAAACTCCACTTTCGATACCCGGGGCATGCCCCGAGGCCTGCATCAGGATAGCAGACGCCCGCCCGAACAGCGAAGGATGGCCATGCCCGACGACATCGACGAGATCCGCGACATCGCGGAGGTGCCCGCCGTCGAGCTCATCAACACGGTCGCCGTGCACTTCATGAGTGCTGCCGCCGTCAAGCTCGGACTCGGGGACAGCCCGGATGCCGCTGCCGAGATCGACCTCGACGAGGCGCGCAAGCTCATCACCGTGCTCGCCGGCATGGTGACCGCCGCGGCCCCGGAGATCGGCGACCACCACGCGCGCCCGCTGCGTGACGGCCTGCGCTCGCTTCAGCTCGCCTTCCGCGAGGCCTCGACCTTCCCGGACGCCCCGGGCATGGGTCCCGGGGAGAAGTACACGGGCGCGGTCAACTGAAAAGCATCGCTTTTCAGATGACCGCGAAGTGCGGCGCCACAGGGCCGACTCGAGAACTACTGAGCCCGCACCACACTCCCGCGCATCGAGTCGACCCGCCCGACAATCACCCTCGTTGACGCCCAGCGCTCCTGCAGCCGCGCCATGAGCGCGTCGAGGGCGCCGCGGTCGAGGCCGGGCTCCAGCGCGAGCTGCACCACGAGCTCCGGACCCGCGAGGCGAGCGGTCGGATCGCCCGGGGCGAGGCTCACGGCCCGCACGGCGGGCTCCGGCTCGGCGGCCTCCAGGAACGCGGCGAGCACCACGGGGTCGAGGTAGCTCGGCATCCACGGCAGGTCCTGTCCGATCGCCCAGAGGGCGGGGCGGCGCAGCGTGAACTCGGTGTCGCTCGTGGGATCGAGCACGACGAGCTCGGTGCCCTCCCCGGTCGCGGCGAGGGCGACTCGGGGGCCGGCGGCGGGAACCGGGCGCGCCTCGGCGTTCCAGTGGCGCATCGCGTCGACCGAGCTGAAGACCGGGAGCACCGCGCGGCCGTCCGGTCCTTCGACGGTGACGATCGAGAGTTCCTGGGTCTTGTCGACAGCGAAGCCGTGGGGCGAGACGCCGACATCCCCCGCTTCGGCGACGAGCGGGATCAGCAGACGCGACGTGCGGAAGGCGGCGACGACGTCGGCCTCGCCCGCGGTCGACTCCCGGAAGGCGGTGATCGCGGCGATCAGCTCGGGCGGCGCCGAGCCGTCATCGTCGGCCGCGGGGTTGGGCTCGAAGTGCCGCCCGGCCCACGGCTGACCCGCGCTGTCGGCTCGGGCGGGATCGATCGCACCGGCTCCGGCACTGTCGCCCGCGGCATCCGCCATCAGTCGGAGGCGACGTCGAGGGCCTGGGCGAGCGTGAAGGCCTTGGCGTAGAGGGCCTTGCCGACGATCGCTCCCTCGAGCCCCTGGGGCACGAGCTCACGCAGCGCGACGATGTCGTCGAGGCTCGAGACGCCGCCCGACGCGATCACGGGGCGGTCGGTGCGCTCCATGACCTGCTGCAGCAGCTCGATGTTGGGCCCGCGCAGGGTGCCGTCCTTGGTGACGTCCGTGACCACGTAGCGCGCACATCCGGCCCGCTCGAGACGCTCAAGGACGGTCCAGAGGTCGCCGCCCTCCTGAGTCCAGCCGCGGGCGGCGAGGGTCGTGCCGCGCACGTCGAGGCCGACCGCGATCGCCTCGCCGTACTCGGCGATGACATGTGCGGCCCACTCGGGGTTCTCGAGCGCCGCCGTGCCGAGGTTGATGCGCTTCGCGCCGGTGGCGAGCGCCGCCTCGAGGCTCTTGTCGTCGCGGATGCCGCCGGAGAGCTCGATGTTGACGCTCTTGGGCACGTTCTTGATGACCTTGCGGATGACCGAGCGGTTGTCGCCGCGACCGAACGCCGCGTCGAGATCGACGAGGTGGATCCACTCCGCGCCGGAGTCGACCCACTCGTTGGCGGCATCCACCGGGCTGCCGTAGCTCGTCTCGGTGCCGGCCTCGCCCTGGGTCAGCCGAACGGCCTTCCCGTCGGCGACGTCGACCGCCGGGAGGAGGACGAGGCGGGGGGTTCTGGTGAACTCGCTCATGACAGCTTTCTGGCCGGGTCAGCGCGGGGTGCCGCGCACAAACACTCGATCGTACCCGACCGATCGTCGGGCTCCCGTCACAGGGTGGCGAGCCAGTTGGTGAGCAGGCGGATGCCGGCAGCGCCCGACTTCTCGGGGTGGAACTGCGTCGCCGAGAGCGGTCCGTTCTCGACCGCGGCGAGGAACGGCCCGCCATGGTGCGACCACGTCAGCTTCGGCGCGGGGAACGGCGGGTGGGTCTCGAGGGTCCATTCCTGTGCGGCGTACGAGTGCACGAAATAGAATCGCTCGTCGCGGATGCCCGCGAACAGGGCCGAGTCGGCCGGGGCCTCCACGGTGTTCCAGCCCATGTGCGGCAGCACCGGGGCGGTGAGCTCGGTGACGACACCGGGCCATTCGCCGAGCCCTGGGCTGTCGTTGCCGCGTTCGACTCCGTGCTCGAACAGCACCTGCATACCGACGCAGATGCCGAGCACAGGACGCCCGCCGGTGAGCCGCTTCTCGATCGCGGCGCCCCCGCGCACGGCGTCGAGCTGGGCCATGACCGCGGAGAACGCGCCGACGCCGGGCACCAGCAGACCATCGGCCGCCTCGGCCACGGCCTTGTCGCCGCTGATCGTCACCCGTGCGCCGGCGAGCTCGAGAGCCTTTGCCGCCGAGTGGATGTTGCCGGAGCCGTAGTCGAGGATGACGACGGAGGGAGCCGCCACGCTACAGCGCACCCTTCGTCGACGGGACGCCGCTGACCTTCTCGTCGCGCGCGATCGCGAAGCGCAGAGCCCGCGCGAACGCCTTGAACTCGGCCTCGGCGATGTGGTGCGGGTCGCGGCCCCCGAGCACGGTGACGTGAACGGTCAGCCCGGCGTTGTAGGTGATGGCCTCGAAGACGTGTCGCACCATCGACCCGGTGAAGTGCCCGCCGATGAGGTGGTGCTCGAAGCCCGCAGGCTCGCCCGAGTGAACGAGGTAGGGGCGACCGGAGACATCCACGACCGCCTGCACGAGCGCCTCGTCGAGGGGCACGAGGGCGTCGCCGAACCGGGAGATGCCGGCCTTGTCGCCGAGGGCCTGCTTGAGGGCGGTGCCGAAGGCGATGCCGATGTCCTCGACGGTGTGGTGCACGTCGATGTCGGTGTCACCGCTCGCCGTCACCGTGAGGTCGATGAGCGAGTGCTTGCTCAGCGCGGTGAGCATGTGGTTGTAGAAGGGCACGGTCGTGTCGATGTGCGAGGTGCCGGTGCCATCGAGGTCGAGGCTGAGCTCGATGCTCGACTCGCTCGTCGTGCGGGAGATGCTGGCCGTGCGCGCTGCGGTCATACCTGAATCCTACCGAGCGTGTCATCGGCCCCCAGCGCGCCGAGCGCGGCGAGGAAGATCGTCGTCTCGGCCCGCGTGCCGGCGGTGACCCGGAGGTGATTCGCAATGCCGACGTCCCGGATGAGGATGCCCTGGGCGAGCAGGTCGCTGAAGACCCGGTGCGGATCGTCGACTCCGCCGAAGAGCACGAAGTTGGCGGCGCTCGGCAGCGGCGCGTATCCGAGCTCGGGCAGAGCGGCGATCATGCGGTCGCGCTCGGCCTTGATGTCGTCGACCATCGCGAGCATCTCGGGCGCGTGCTGCAGTGCCGCGACCGCGGCGGCCTGCGTGAAGGCCGACAGGTGGTACGGCAGTCGCACCAGTCGCAGCGCATCGATGACCGCGGGGTCGGCCGCGAGATACCCGACGCGCGCGCCCGCGAACGCGAAGGCCTTGCTCATGGTGCGCGAGATGAGCAGGCGCGGGCGACCCTCGAGCAGGCTGAGGGCGGTGTCCCCGTCGGCGAACTCCGCATAGGCCTCGTCGACGAGCAGGATGCCGTCGGTCGCGTCGTAGGCGGCCTCGATCACGTCGAGCCCGAGCGGCGTGCCGGTGGGGTTGTTCGGGGAGCACAGGAACACGATGTTCGGGCTCTCACGCTCGATCGCCGCGACGACGCGCTCGGCGGTCAGTTCATATCCCTCGCCCCGCTCGCCCGTGACCCACTGCGTGCCGGTGCCGCTCGCGATGATCGAGTGCATCGAGTAGGTGGGCGGGAAGCCGAGCACGCGGCGACCCGGCCCGCCGAAGGCCTGCAGCACGTGCTGCAGCACCTCGTTCGACCCGTTCGCGGCCCAGATGTTCTCGCGGGCGACTCCGTGCCCGAGGTAGGCCGCGAGGTGCTCGCGGAGGTCGGTGAACTCGCGATCCGGGTAGCGGTTGACGCCGAGCACCGCCGAAGCGAGCGCGGTGACGATGTCGGTCGCGACCGCCTCCGGAACGGGGTGGGTGTTCTCGTTGACGTTGAGCTGCACGCGCACGTGCTCCTGGGGAGCACCGTACGGCGTCATGCCCCGGAGGTCGTCGCGAATCGGCAGGTCTTCAAGGCTCGTCACTGTTCAAGCCTAGGGCGCTCGCGACGCGAGCCAGCGCTCTGCGTCAGTCGAGGTACTCGGCCGGGATCGCGAGCTCCTGGCCAGCGGAGACGTCGGCGGAGGCCAGCTGGTTGAGCGTGACGATGCGGGCGATGACCTCGCGAGGGTCGGCGGCGGGCTCGAGCTGCGTCGCGAGCTGCCAGAGCGTCTGGCCCGCCTCGACCGTCACGTAGCTGAACGGCTGGGATGAGCCGGTCAGCGATGCCGTCGCTCCCCCGCCGTTGAGGGAGAAGGCGAGCGCGGCGATCACGAGTGGTGTGGCCGCCAGGGCGAGAAGCAC
>CALRZA010000145.1:0-5630 GCA_943372535.1 Auritidibacter sp. Marseille-P8566 | reverse complement strand
GATGTGTCGGCCGCACCCGCCGAGCCGCCCACGACCCCGCTGCCGGTCGGCCCGGCGATGTCGGACTCCGTGGCCCTCTCAGCCTTCCGGGATGCTGCGGCGACCCTGCTCGATCCCGCGGGACGCCCGGTCGTGCTTGCCGACATCCTCGTGGACCGATGCCACGCGCAGGACGCCCTGCGGCGCTTCCTGGCGGAGACCGATCTGCCGTTCGCCTCGCTGCTCTGGGGCCGCCGGGTGATCGACGAGAGCCACCCCAACCACCTCGGCACCTACATCGCCGCCGCCGGGGATGCCGCCGTGCGCGAGCGAGTGGAGTCGGCTCCCGCGATCATCACCGCGGGCGTGCACTTCACGGATCTCACGAGCGGCTTCTTCACGCAGCAGCTGCCGGAGGCGCGCATCGACCTCCTCCCGCACATGGCGAGCGTGGGGGACCAGATCTTCGCCGGGGTCGAGATGCGGGACGCGCTGAGCGTGCTCGGCAAGCTCCTGCGCACGGCCGAGCGGGTTCCGTCGGGTCTGGTGCCGCCGGTGCTGGATGCCGCGACCACCGACCCGAGCGGTCCGCTCACCCAGCAGCAGCTCTGGGCGGCGCTCACCGCCCACCTCCGGGCCGGAGACCTCGTCTTCGCCGACCAGGGCACCTCGTTCTACGGCATGGGTGCACAGGACCTGCCGCGCGACGTCGCCTTCCTCGGGCAGCCGTTGTGGGCATCCATCGGCTACACCCTCCCGGCCGCGCTCGGGGGCGCGCTGGCCGCTCCCGAGAAGCGCACGATCCTGCTCATCGGCGATGGTGCGGCGCAGCTGACGATCCAGGAACTTGGCACGATCATCCGCCTCGGCACTCCGATGATCATCGTCGTGGTGAACAACGACGGCTACACCGTTGAGCGGGCCATCCACGGGCCGGAGCGGCGCTACAACGACATCGCCCGCTGGAACTGGACGGCGCTGCCCGCGGCACTGGGGGCTTCTCCCGAGCGCGTGACGTCGACGCGGGTCGAGACGCGTGTGGCGCTCGAAGCGGCCCTCGACGCCGCGTCCCCGGGTGGTCTCACGTTCATCGAGGCGGTCACCGACCGCATGGACATCCCGCCCCTGCTCACCGCGATCGCGGCCGCCGCCGCCTCTGCGAACGCCCGCAAGCCCTAGACGCATCGCGCCGCAAGCGACAACGAGAAGGCCCGCACGGATGACCGTGCGGGCCTGAGATCTCGACGAGCTCGATCAGCGGATCGGGCTACTGCACTCCGCGGATCGGCGGGTGGTGGAAGGTGTCGCCGAAGACGCGCTCCGACGCTCCGACGCGGTCGAGGTACGGCGTGGCGCCACCCATCTGGAACGGGTAGCCGGCGCCGAGGATGAGGCACAGGTCGATGTCCTCCGCCGCCGCGACCACGCCATCCTGCAGCATGCGGTGGATCTCGTCGGCCAAGCCGTCTTCGATCCGCGTCTGCAGCTGCGCCGCCGTCATCGGGCTGGTTCCGCCGGCGACGATCGCCTGGGCCTTCGGGTCGATGCCCTTGACCTTGCCCTTGGCGTCGCGCTCGAAGACGCGACCCAGCTCGGCGAGCTTGTGCAGGTTCTCGCTGCGGAAGAACCGCTCCGGGAACGCCGCGTGGTGCGTGTCGAGCACGTGCGCGCCCACCTTGAGGCCGACGAGCTCGAGCAGCTCGAACGGCGTCATCGGCAGACCGAACGGTCGCGTCGACTCCTCGACGACCTCGAACGGCGTGCCGGTGTCGACCGCGTTCATGGCCTCTCCGAGAACCTTCGCGAGGATGCGGTTCACCACGAACCCGGGGGTGTCGGTTGTGATCACGGCGTTCTTGCGTAGCGCCGCCGCCGTCGCCATCGCGGTGGCGAGGGTCTCGTCGGTCGTGTGCGGGGTGCGCACGACCTCGATGAGCGGCATGACCGCGACCGGGTTGAAGAAGTGGAAACCCACGACCCGCTCGGGATGCTGGAGCGTCGCGCCGATCTGCTCGACCGAGAGCGACGACGTGTTCGTCGCGAGGATCGTCTCGGGCGTGATGTACTTCTCGACCTCGGCGAACACGGCCTGCTTGGCGGCGAGCTCTTCGAAGATGGCCTCGATGACCCAGTCGCAGCTCGCGAAGTCGGCCTTGTCGGTGGTGCCCGTGACGAGCGCGGTCAGGCGGTTCGCCTCATCCGACGAGATGCGACCCTTGGTCTTCAGCTCGGCGATCTCGCGATGGATCCAGGCGACCCCCTCATCCACGCGCCCCTGGTCGAGGTCGGTGATGACGACGGGCACCTGCAGGCGCCGCACGAAGAGCAGTGCGAACTGGCGGGCCATGAGTCCGGCGCCGATGACGCCGACCTTGGTCACGGGGCGGGCCAGAGCCTTGTCGGGGGCTCCCGCAGGACGCTTGGCGCGCTTCTGCACGAGGTTGAAGGCGTAGATGGATGCTCGGAACTGGTCACCCGCGACGAGGTCGGCCAGCGCCTTGTCCTCGGCGGCGAACCCGGTCTTCTTGTCGGTGTTCTTCGCGGCCTTGAGCAGCTCGAGAGCGGCGTAGGGCGACTTCGCGACGCGACCGATGCGGCTCGCGAGCATCTTCTCGGCGATGCCGATCGCGATGTCCCACTTGACCGCGCGCTCGACCTTGCCCGGCGCGTTCTTGCGCTTGACCTTCGTCGTGCCGGCGATGACGCCGTCAGCCCAGCGGATCGAATCCTCGAGGAAGGTCGCCGGCGGGAAGATCGCGTCGGCGATCCCGAGGTCGAACGCCTGCTGGCCATTCAGCATGCGGTTGTTCTTCAGCGGGTTGGAGATGATGACCTCTAGCGCGTTCTCGATTCCGATCAGGTTCGGAAGCAGCCACGCGCCACCCCAGCCGGGGATGATCCCGAGGAAGACCTCGGGCAGCGCGAAGGCGGGCACCGACGAGTCGATCGTGCGGTAGTCGGCGTTGAGGCCGACCTCCACGCCGCCGCCGAGCGCGAGCCCGTTGGTGAAGACGAACGACGGCACGCCGAGCTCACTCAGCTTGCCGAGCACCTCGTGCCCGAGCTGGGCCATCTGCAGGCCCGTCTCGTAGTCCGGGATGTCGCCGACCTTCGACAGGTCGGCTCCTGCCGCGAAGATGAACGGCTTGCCGGTCACTGCAACGCCGTGGATCTCGCCGGCGGCGCCACGCGCCTTCTGCTCGTCGAGCACCGCGCCGAAGCGCAGCAGCGTGTTGGGGCCGAGCGTGTTGGGACGGGTGTGGTCCTTGCCATTGTCGAGGGTGATGAGCGCGAGAGTGCGACCCCCGCTGATCGGCACGTCGCGCACGAAGGCGTGGGTGATGACCTCATCGGGGTCGAGCGCGGCGAGCTTGGCGAACTTCTCCGACATCGCTTACTTCTTCTTTCCGTTGTAGTGCGGGTTCTCCCAGATGACCGAGCCGCCCTGGCCCAGACCGATGCACATGGCGGTGAGGCCGTAGCGCACGTCGGGACGCTCGGCGAACTGCGCGGCGAGCTGAATCATGAGACGCACACCCGACGAGGCGAGCGGGTGGCCGTAGGCGATCGCGCCGCCCCACTGGTTGACGCGGGCGTCGTCGTCGGCGATGCCGAAGTGGTCGAGCAGCGAGAGCACCTGCACGGCGAACGCCTCGTTGAGCTCGAAGAGACCGATGTCGTCGATCGTCAGGCCCGCCTTGCGCAGGGCCTTCTCGGTCGACGGCACGGGGCCGATGCCCATGATCTCAGGCTCGACGCCCGCGAAGGCGAAGCTCACGAGGCGCATCTTGGGCGCGAGACCCAGCTCCTTGGCCGTCGCCGCACTCGCGAGGATGCTCGCGGTCGCGCCGTCGTTGAGGCCCGACGCGTTGCCCGCCGTCACACGACCGTGCGGACGGAACGGGGTCTTGAGCCCGGCGAGGCCCTCGAGCGTCGTCTCGGGCCGCATGGCCTCATCACGGGTGGCCAGGCCCCAGCCCTGCTCGCTGCGGATCGCGACCGGGATGAGATCGGGCTGGATCTTGTTGTTCTCGTACGCCGCGGCGGCCTTCTGCTGGCTCGCGAGGGCAAAGCGATCGGCGCGCTCCTTGGTGAGGTGCGGGAACCGGTCGTGGATGCGCTCGGCGGTGTTGCCCATGTTGAGGGCATCCGCGCTCACGAGCTTTTCCGAGAGGAAGCGCGGGTTGGGGTCGGCCCCGGCTCCCATGGGGTGGCGCCCCATGTGCTCGACGCCGCCGGCGATCGCGATGTCGTACGCGCCGAAGCCGATCGCACCGGCGATCGTCGTCACCGAGGTCATCGCGCCGGCGCACATGCGGTCGATCGCGTAGCCGGGCACCGTGCGGGGCAGGCCCGCGAGCAGCGCCGCCGTGCGACCGATCGTCAGACCCTGGTCACCCGTCTGCGTCGTCGCGGCGATCGCCACGTCGTCGAAGCGATCGCGGGGGATCGAGGGGTTGCGTTCGAGGAGCCCGATCATGGCCTTGACGACGAGATCGTCGGCCCGGGTGTTCCAGTACATGCCCTTCTCGCCCGCGCGTCCGAACGGGGTTCGAACTCCGTCCACGAATACGACGTCAGCTCTTTCGGCCACGATGCCTCCACATAGGTCAGGGATGCTAGCGATCCTAGGTGGGGCTCCGAACGGGTCGGAATCCTTTGATTATTCCGACGAAGCGGTCTCGGGCGGCTCTTCGGGGTTTTGGTTGGCTTCGACAAAGGCTTCGGCGATCACCTGTGCTGTTGCCCCAACCTGCCACGGGCGTGCGCCGAGGGCGGCGAGCGCGCTGCCGACGGATTCGGCATCCATCGTCTCGGGAGGAGTCCACGCGACTCGGCGCAGCAGATCCGGCGTGAGCAGGTTCTCGACCGGGATGGTCATCGACTCGGCCACGGCCGTGACGGCGGCTCGCCCGAGCTTGAGGCGACGATCGGCGACCGGATTCTTGTCGGCCCAGACCCGCGGCGGCGGCATGGGGTCGCCGGGCACGCGCACGGGCGGCAGGTCCTCGGTCGTCTGGCCGACCTGGATCGCGTTCCACCAGCGATCGATCTGGGTGCGGCTGGCGCGACCGGTGAACTCCTTCAGCGAGGCGAGGTCGCGCTTGGTCTCGGGCAGCATGCGGGCCGCGGCGACGAGGGCGGAGTCGGGCACCAAGCGGCCCGGCGCCGTGTCGATCTCGCGGGCGTAGGCATCCCGGGCCTGCCAGAGCTCGCGGGCGACGGCGAGGTTGCGGGCGCCGCGGATCGCGTGCACCCCGCCGAGCCGACGCCAGGGGTCGGTGCGCACGATGACGAAGTCACGGCCGAGCACCGATTCGAACTCCTGCCGGGCGATCTCGGTCTTGCCGTCACGCTCGAGGATCTCGCCGAGCTTCTCGCGCACGTCGACGAGCAGCTCGACGTCGAGCGCGGCGTACACCAGCCACGACTGGGGCAGGGGCCGCGTCGACCAGTCGGCCGCCGAGTGCTCCTTGGCCAAGTGGATGCCGAGCAGTTCCTCCACGACAGCGCCCAGTCCGACGCGCGCCAGCCCCGCCAGCCGGGCCGCGAGTTCGGTATCGAAGAGGCGCGTCGGGTCGAGCCCGACCTCGCGCAGACAGGTGAGGTCCTGGCTGGCCGCGTGCAGGATCCACTCCTCGCCCGCGACG
>CALRZA010000144.1:0-5630 GCA_943372535.1 Auritidibacter sp. Marseille-P8566 | reverse complement strand
GATCCCGGGCCTGGCCGAGCTCGGCGGTGTCACCGCTCCCGCCTTCATGGAGGGCGTCGTCAACATCGTCAGACAGTGCGCGACGGGGCCGGCGACCGGCGTCATCCGCCGTCTGGGAGAGCCGGTGCAGTTCGACCCCGACCTGCTGGCCCAGCTGCGGGATGCCGGCGTGCTGCCCGGCGCGACCGCCACGTTCTCGGCGGCGGGCTCGTACATCGTGCTGCAGGTGGAGGGCCACGACCGGGCCGTCGAGCTGCCGATCGAACTCGCCGCTCACATCTACGTCGCTTCCTGAGTACTCCCCGAGAGTGTTCGCAAACCGTTCACGTCAATGTGACTTTGCCAATGTAAGCGCATACACTCGCTAGGTCCCGCGGACCGGTACCGATAGGTCCAGGACCCTTTACGAGCGTCTCGTTAACCCGTCTCGTGAAGGTACGTGAATCGACATACGAAACGGATGGGGCAACCGCTCAAGCGTTGCCGAGGCGCAGGAGGTAAAAACTCTTGACAACTGCACGACCCAGATCCAACTCCAATATTCTCAGCATCGCCGCGACAGCCCTGGTCATCCCGGGACTCTTCGCCACCATCGCTCTTCCCGCCTACGCGTATTCGCCGGCTGAGGACACGACGGTCGCCGAGGCCCGCAGCGAGCTTCAGCAGATCACCTCGTCGAACGCCCAGAACATGGTCGTGGCAGGCGAAGCAGCCGCGACGACCGTCACTCGCGACGCCTTCGGGGCGACCTCGGCCGCCGAGATCGAGCGCGCCGCCATTGCCGCGGCGTACGCGGCCTACTCGGGCCCGACGGCCGCGGACTTCCTCGCCGCACCGCCCTACCCCAACTTCGACCTCAACCAGGTCGCCCAGGTCGCGCTGCAGTACCAGGGCGTGCCCTACCGCTTCGGCGGAGCGACGCCGGCCGGGTTCGACTGCTCGGGTCTCGTGCTCTTCGTCTACGCCCAGTTCGGCATCTCGCTGCCGCACTCGGTCTCGGGCACGGCCGCGCTCGGCACCCCGATCGCCCGCGAGGCCGCCCTGCCGGGCGACATCGTGATCATGCCCGGCCACAGCGGCATCTACATGGGCAACGGCATGTTCATCGACGCGCCCGACTACGGCCAGGTCGTCAGTGTGCGCCCCATCTACGACTCGAACTACTACATCGTTCGCGTCGGAATCTGAGTTACCCACCGCGTGGGTTAGCCTGTAGTCCTCGGATACCACCGTCCTGAGGAGAGTCGAATGCCGAGCAGGCGCACCATCCAAACCGTGGATGCGCGCGCCCTGTTCCACATACGGCTCAGCAGTCAGCTCGGCGCGGTTGCGCGCGTGAGCAGCGAGTGAAGGCATCGTCATTGTGACGGTGCCTTTTTTCGTCTGATCGCACTCCTCATCCCGGTTCCGATCCGAGGAACGTCGAACGCCTGCAAGCCGTGCAGGCTCTTTCGAGAGGATGATCGTTGCGCACCTTGGTCCTGAACGCGGGGTACGAGCCCCTCGCCGTCGTGTCATTCAAGCGAGCCATCGTGCTCGTGATGAATCAGAAGGCGTCGATCGTGGCGGTGGATCCCGACAATCCGGTGTGGGGCAATACCGGGGTCTGGGAGCGGCCGTCGGTGATCATCCTGCGGCAGTACGTGCGCATCCCCAATGGGCGCAGCGTGCCGGTCTCGCGGCGCGGGGTGCTGCGGCGCGACAACCACCGGTGCGGCTACTGCGGAGGCACCGCGAGCACGATCGACCACATCCTGCCCCGCTCTCGCGGCGGCAAGGACACGTGGGAGAACCTCGTCGCGTGCTGCCTCAAGTGCAACAACATCAAGGGTGACCGCACCCCGAACGAGATGAACTGGACGCTGCGCCTGACGCCGCGCCCGCCGCACGGCACGAGCTGGCTCGTGCGCGGCATCGAGCGCGCGCTGCCCGACTGGGAGGAATACCTCGCGCCCGCGGCCTGATGTTCCGTCGGCGGACGCGATCTTGTGACCTTCCTGTGACAATTCGACCTTTCGAAGTGTCGCCGGTAGCCTAGAAGGCGCTCCAAAGAACCCGAGGGGAAGTACGCTCCGTGGCCGAACACCAGCCATCCGATCTGGATGACCTGCTCGGCATCAGCGCACCCGAGAGTGATGCGATGCCCGCCTCGTCGACCGAGGCCCCCCGCACCTACCTGACCCGGCGGGAGCTGCGCGAAGCGGAAGCCCGTGCGGCCTCCCCGATCCCGGTCGCGGCGGCTTCGGTCGTGGTGGCGTCGTCCGCGGCGCCGGTGGCGAAGGCTTCCCGCCCGCCAAGGGCGATCGTGCGCGCGCAGAAGGCGCTGGCCCGGGCATCCCGCCCGAAGGCGCGCTCAGCAGCACCGCAGACGACCGGACCTCGCAAGAACCCGCTCAGCGTGCTCGCGACCATGGGCGTCGTCGGCGGCCTCTTCGCCGTTGCGGGTCTGCCCGCCTACGCCTTCACTGATGCCGAGACCATCTCCGCCGCCGTGTCGAACGAAGGCGCGCAGTCGATCACCGTGAGCGCGGGGGCGGCCGCGACGATCACCGCGCGCGACACCTTCAAGGCGACGACCCCGGAGCAGCTCGCCCAGCAGAGCAAGGATGCCCTGCGCGCCGCCGCCAACTCGGCCTACGTCGCGTCGGGCGCCCGCGAGATGGGCGACGACTACCCGTGGCCCTACGAGCTGACCGACGACCAGGGCGGTGGGCTCAGCCCGCTCAACTACTACTACCGCGAGTGCGTCGACTTCGTCGCGTGGCGTCTCAACCGCGACGCCGGCTCGTACGCGGCCCCGTTCAAGTGGGTGTGGTCGAACCTCACCCCGCTCGGCGGCAACGGCGGGCAGTGGATGTACAACTGGGAGGCCAAGGGCTGGCCCGTGAGCAAGACCCCCGTGGTCGGGGCGGTCGCCTACACCGGCGGCAACCATATCGCGTACGTGAAATCGGTCAACGGCGACGGCACGGTCACGATCGAGGAGTACAACTACATCCCCGGTCTCTACGGACAGCGCACGCTGCCCGCGTCGTCGGTGGTGGCGTTCCTCTACCCGCCGCCCGGTTGATCTGCCGCGCTGCGCGCTAGAGGGATTCGGCGACGCGCTTGAGCGCGGCTAGACGGCGATCCCACTGGGCGCCGACGGCGTCGAGGTGCCGAGCCGTCGCTGCGAGCTGCGAGCCCACGACGCGAAACCTCACCTCGCGACCGACCTTGTGCGATTCGACGAGCCCGACCTCCTGCAGCACGGCGAGGTGCTTGGCGATCGCCTGGCGACTGACGGGCATCCGGTCGGCGAGGGCCGACGCGGAGGCGTCGCCCTCTCCCAGGGCCGACAGGATGCCCCAGCGCGTGTCGTCGCCGAGCGCCGCGAACACGGGGACCAGGGTGCTGGTCACGCCGCACCCTCGAGCAGAGCGACGAGTTCGTCGAGCTCGAAGATCCAACCGCCGCGGTGATCCTCGAGGGCCTCCGCGGGACTCGGAACGCTGTCGAACCCTGACTCCACGACGGTGAGCTGGGTCGCGCCGTCGAGGGGCTGCAGAGTGAAGGTGAAGACGGTGTTGGGCACGGCATCCAGGTCGGTCTCGCCGTTCTTCGCGGGGCTGGCGCTCCAGCGGTAGCTGACCGAGCGCGGCTCGTCGATCGCCTCGATGCGCACGAGTGCCGAGCCGTAGTCGGGCCAGCTGAGGGTGCCGCGGGCGCCGACGGAGAATTCGTCGAACGCGGCGGCACCGAACCACTGCGAGATCAGCGCGGGTTCTGTGACGGCGCGCCACACGGCATCCGGGGTCGCGGCGATGGTGATGGTTCGCCGCACCGCGAAGGTGTCGGCGTCGACGATGGCGGGCGGGTTCTCGGTCATGGGCTTCCTCTCGTTGCAACTGAATGGTTGCACATCGCGCGCCGAAAATGCAACTTAAAAGTTGCACTTGAGACGCGGCGCGCTCTCAGCAACTTCTCTGACCGGGGCGGCAGGCTAGGGGGATGTCCGTGAGCCGCATCGCCGCCGCCGTGCTGTGGTTGGCGCTCACGGCGGCGATCCTGCTCGTGACCCTCGGGCCGATCCCGCAGCGGCTCGTCGGGTCGGAGGCCACCTTCGGGGTCCTGTCGATCAGCGAGTGGCTCGATCCGCTGACGTGGAGCCAGGGCCGCGCCTACGAGTTCGGGCTCAACCTGCTCATGTTCGTACCGTGGGGCGCCCTCGCCGTGTTCGCCCTCGGGGTGCGCCGGTGGTGGCTCGCGGCGCTGCTCGGCGTGGCCCTGACGCTCACGATCGAGATCGCGCAGATCCCGTCTCCGCGCATCAGCGACCCGCGCGACCTCGTCGCGAACTCGATCGGGGCGGCGATCGGCATCGTCGTCGCGATGTCCGCCCTCATTCCCGGGGAGATCGCGCGACGCCGTCAGGCCGCGCGGTTGCGGCTCGCGGCCTGAGCGGCGTCAGCCCTGTTCAGTGACCCTCGGGCCACGAAACCGGCGTGAGCGTCGCGATCTTCGGCTCGCGTCCGTCGCCGGATGACCGTCCCGTGAGCCGACGCCCGATCCACGGGAGCACGTACTCGCGCCAGTAGGCGGCAGCGCCGGGGCGGGCCTGAGTGAGCTCGGACGCCGTGAACTCGGGCACGGGCATCCCGAGCGCTCGCAGCACGTTGCCGGCGACGCGCGCGTGACCGATCGAGCCGAGGTGCAGGCCGTCGATCGACCAGTAGCGGTGTTCACCGAGCTCGCGGTCGCGGAAGTTGTCGACGAACGTCACGCCCTCGAGCGGCAGCAGGGCCTCGACCGCGGCGGTGAGCTCGTCGCCTCGCCGCTGCATGAGTCGCCCGCCCGGCAGGTGCCCGCTCGGGTTGCCGCCGCTGAGCAGCAGCACGTGGATGCCCTCCGCCGTCGCCCGGCGCGCCCCGCCGACAAGCTGCCCGGCGATCGACTCGATGCTGACCCGCGGACGCATGATGTCGTTGCCGCCGCCGTTGATGCTCAGCAGGGCGGGGCGCTGGGCGATCGCGGCATCCAACTGCTCGCCGACGATGGGGGCGAGCTTGCGGCCGCGGATGGCGAGATTCGCGTACGCGACCGGCCCGCCCTGCGCGTGCGCGAGCCCGAGCGCGACGAGGTCGGCCCACCCGCGCTGCGTGCCGTCGGGAAGGTCGTCGCCGACGCCCTCGGTGAAGCTGTCGCCGATGGCGATGTAGCTGTCGAACCTCATGCGTCGATCATCACATCTCCGGCCGCGTGCCGCCCGGTAAACTGGCCCCGCCAAGCCTCTGTAGCTCAATGGAAGAGCAGTTCCGTCCTAAGGAAAGGGTTGGGGGTTCGAGTCCCTCCAGGGGCACGAAACGAATCAAGACCGTCGGTCACGCGGGTCGAGCCTGTCGAGACCTCACCGACGGTCTTGATTCGTTTCGTTCTCGTGGGTGGCCCCTCGAGCCCCGGGGGTCCCCGCCGCGCCGGTTCCGACGCATCGCCGATCGCGGATGTTGCACCCGCGCGGTGCTGCGATGTGGCGGCCGTGCCGGTGGGGCGTCGAGTCCCTCCAGGGGCACGACATGAGCGCTACTGAAGCCCTTCCATTGGGGCAAATACTAAGCTGACCGGAAACTGGGACTGATGAACGAAGGGATGGG
>CALRZA010000143.1:0-5652 GCA_943372535.1 Auritidibacter sp. Marseille-P8566 | reverse complement strand
GATGGTCACCCGCTGCGTCTCGGGGTCGGCGACGATCAGCCCTCTGCGCAGCAGCTCGGCGAGCTGCCCGTCGAGTCCGGGCGCATCGAGCACGGCCCGCGGCACCGGCTGCGTCAGCGCGACCACCCACAGCAGTTGGCGGGCGGGGTCGGTGAGCGTCGCGAGTCGACCGGCGAGGATCGCCGTGAGCCCGCCCGCGTCATCCGCCCGCTCGATCTGCACGAAGTCGCCGCGGTGCAGCACCTCCCCGGCGGCGATCGCCGCGTCGACGATCACGCGCAGGTGCAGCGGGTTGCCCTCGGTCTCCCACGCGAGCCGCTGCACGTCCTCCTCGCGCGCGGGCACCCGGAACCGCGCCTCGAGGATGCGCCCGACCTCGGCCACGCTCAACCCGTCGAGGTGCTGGCGTCGCACCGAGCCCTCGTCGTCGAGCACCTGCAGAGCGGAGGGGAGCGCCTCCCCCGTTCGCGCCGTCGCGATCACGGGCACGCCGAATCCGCGCACCAAGCGGCGGATCACCTCGGCGGATGCCGGGTCGAGTCTCGGGGCGTCATCCACGATCAGCACACGGCCCTCGGTCGCGCGTCCGAGCGCCGCGACGAGCTCGCTCAGTGCGGAATCGTCGCCGATACCGAGACCGCTGAGCAGATCCTCGAAGGCACCGAGCGGCGTCGTCGCCCGTTCGAGGTCGCCGGTGACCGTGACCGTGCGCCCCAGCCGCGCGGCGATCGCCGACGCGAGCGCCGACTTGCCGACTCCCGCGCCGCCCTCGATGAGCAGCAGTGGCGCCGGCCGCTCATGCATGACGGCCACCCCGGCCGCGACCTGCTCGTCGCGGGGCGCGATCGGCCAGGAGTGCGCGGAGTCTGTGCGATGAGGCTCAGCGCGCACCTCCACCCCCACCTGATTGTTGCCTGCCGCCGCGAGTTTCTGGCATCAGCGTAGCCGGGCTCGGCTCCCCGACAGCGCCGCCGTCTACGCTGGCCCCATGAACCTCATCGGCCTGCTCGGCGGCATGAGCTGGGAGTCGACGGCCCACTACTACCGCGTGCTCAACGAGACCGTGCGCGACCGCGTCGGAGGCATGCACTCGGCGCCGATCGTGATGCACAGCGTCGACTTCGCCGAGATCGTGCGCCTGCAGGAGGCCGCCGACTGGGCCGGCGCGGGAGAGCTGCTCGGCGCCGCGGCCCGCGGGCTGGCCGACAACGGCGCGAGCTTCATCGTGATGGCGACGAACACGATGCATGTCGTGGCGGATCAGATCGAGACGGCCGCCGGCATCCCGCTACTGCACATCGCGGATCCGACCGCGGATGCCATCCTCGCCGCCGACCTGACGACCGTCGGCCTGCTCGGCACCCGCTTCACGATGGAGCTGGACTTCTACCGCGAGCGCCTCGAGGCCCGCGGTCTCACGGTGATCGTTCCGTCAGCGGATGACCGGAGCACCGTCAATCGCATCATCTACGACGAGCTGGTGCACGGGGTCGTCACGGAGGCGTCGCGCGAGGAGTATCGCGCGGTCATCCGCCGGCTGATCCAGGCGGGAGCGCAGGGCGTGATCCTGGGCTGCACCGAGATCACGATGCTCGTCGGCCCTGCCGACAGCGCGGTGCCCGTGTTCGACACGACCGAGCTGCACGCGGTGGGGGCGGTGGCGCGGGCGCTGGGGGCGAGGCCGTGAGGCTCCTGCACATCTGAAGCGATCGAGGGGTGAGGTCGCCGGCCCAGCGCGAGTGCCGCGCCCGCGACCTCGGTGAGCGTTACCCGATGTGCCAGCCATCCGGGCCGTGGCTGATCATCTCGATCGGCCGCTGCGCGATCTGACGGATCGGCTGCCAATAGTTGTCAATCCAGACCGGATCGTCGTCTCCCTCGACCTCGGCGAGGATCTCGATCAGATCGCTCTTGGTGAAGTGCTGGTGATCATCACTCAGACGGCGCCTCAGCGGCCAGTTGTGCTCGACCATGGATTGGTCCTTCCGGTACTACTCCCGCCCGGCGGGCAGGGTAGGGACCGGCGGATCGCCGTGACGGGCATGGTCAGCATGCGGCCAGAGTATCGCTCCGCCACCGACACCGGCCTACCGCTCCCCCGGCGCCGGCCTCTCCTGCGTGCGGTCCCGCTGCGCCTGCATCTCGACGAAGGTCTGGTGCGCCGTCGAGTGCATCGCCTCGTTGTAGGCGGCCATGGCCGCGCCGATCGCGGGGCCGGCGGATCCGCGGCGGCGGATGCGCCGGGCGAGGAACGCGAGCCCGGTCAGGGCGGCCGCGCTGCCGAGCACGACGGCGATCGCGAGCAGGGCATCCACGGGCTCAGCCTAGGTCGGGCGGCGGGCGCACACCCAGCCACTCGGCGAGGTCGAGGATCTCGGCGGTGACGAGCTCGTGCTCCTCGGGGTCGAAGGGGAGGAACTCGTGCACGGCGTTCACGCGCAGCACCTCGTGCTCGCGGTCGACCTCGGCGTCGAGCATGCCGATGAAACGGTCGCCGAACAGGATCGGGTGGGCGAAGAAGCCGTAGCGGCGCTGCGGCTTGGGCTTGAACTGCTCGAGCACGTAGTCGAACTCGAAGAGCTCGCTCAGCCGCGGACGGTCGAAGAGCATGCCGTCGTAGGGGTTGAGGAAAGCGACGCGACCGCCGGGGTCGTTCTCCAGGGCTGCGAGCGCGGCCGGGTCGACCCGGTACTTCTGCGTCAGCCCCTCGACGGTCGCGGGCTCGCCGGCGTCGCCGACGGGCGTCCACGGCGAGCGCTGCTTGGCGATGCCCGCGGCCTGCAGGCGACGCTCGTTGAGCAGGCGCTCCGCCTCCTCGAACGAGTACTCGGGGAGGTTCGGCGGATAGACCCGCTCGGCGAGATCCCACCGACGTTGGCGGCCCTCGCGCCGGACGATCGCGACCTCGCCCTGCCGCAGCAGGAAGTCGAGCATCGGGCCGACCTGGTTGGAGCCGGTCCAGCCGTCGGGGGCGCGGGCGACCTGCGCGGTGTCGGGGATGTCGGCGGCGAGCAGCGGACCCTCGGCGCGCAGGCGGGCGAGCACGTCGTCCCGGAACCGCGTGTTCGCCTCCAGCCATTCGCGCGAGCTTGCCCGCGTCGGCCAGCGGCGCATGCCCGGCGCCATGAGGGGCAGCATGCTCATCGGCCGGAAGGTGCCGTCGAACTCGAACAGCAGCCGGTCACGTTCGACGACCTGCGTGAGCATGCCGGGGTCGTGGCTTGAGCCGATGCGGGACCACAGGATCGTCTGCTCCGCGGGCGCGATGGTGGAGGTCGGGTCGATCTTGATCGCGCCGAGCTGCTCCGCGACGGCCACGAGATCGTCGGGGCGGTCGGCATCGAGGAGTTGGGCGCCCACCGCGAGGCGGCGGGCCTCGTCGCGCGTCAGGTGGTGAACCACGGGAACAGGCTAGCGCCGGGGGCCGTCAGCGCCCGTCAGCGAACCCCAGCCGCGGCGAGCGCCGCCTCGGCCACGGGACGCATGAGCGCGTAGCCGTCGCGATTGGGATGCACACCGTCGTTGGCGAGCGGCGCGGGCATGCCGCCGTCGGCGTCGGCGAGCGCGGCGTGGTAATCCGCGTAGGTGTGGCCGTGGTCGGCGGCGAGCTGCCGCATCCACTCGTTCCACGCAGCGATGCGCGGGCCGGGCACCACGGTCGGCGCCCACGGGATCACGCGGGCCGGCGTGATGCTGCCGAGGATCACGGCGATGCCGTTCGCGGTGGCGAGCTGCGCCATCGCGCTGATGTTGTTCTGAAAGTCCTCGTCGCTCACCGGCCCGGCGTTGCCGGCGACGTCGTTCGTGCCGAGCAGCAGATGCACGGCCGTCGGGCGCAGGCGAACGACATCCGCCATGAAGCGCCCCAGGATCATCGCGCTGGTCTGGCCGCCGATCCCCCGGTTGAGGCGACCCTCCCCGAAGAACGCGGGGTCGGCCTGCGCCCAGTTCTCGGTGACCGAGGCCCCGATGAACACGACATCGGGGGGTGCCCCGGCCCGCACCACCGCGTTGTCGTGTCGATACCGACCGAGGTTGGCCCAGTCGGCGGCCAGGCGAGCCTGGTCGGCCTCCCGCACGGCCCGCATCGCGGGTGATGCGCCGAGCGCCTCGATGTCGATCGTCGCTCCCGGCACGAGCATCATCTCGCGGAACTCGCGCAGGGCCGCCTGCATGCTCTCGTCGTGCATGGCCGTCAGCCTAGAAGCGCGCGGCGGCAGGTGCTCCCCGCGATCGGTGATGCGGCCATGCCGAGCCCTGATGCGGCCTAGGAGCGCGCCCCGACCTCACCCCGCCGGATCGCCGCCGCCCGCAGCGCGATCAGCTGCCGCTCCTCGGGCGACACCCGCGCGAGGTTCTTCACCTGCAACGCCATGCGCGGATGCCCGGCGAAGCGCTCCTCGTGGCGCACGAGGAAGTCCCAGTAGAGGGTCGTGAAGGGGCACGCGTCATCGCCGGTGCGCTGATCGGGGCGGAAGCGGCATCCGCCGCAATGGTTGCTCTGGCGGTCGATGTACTTGCCGGTCGCGACGTAGGGCTTCGAGGCCATGAGCCCGCCGTCGGCGTACTGGCTCATGCCGAGCACGTTGGGCAGCTCGACCCACTCCACCGCGTCGACGTAGACGGCGAGGTACCACTCGTGGATCTGCCGCGGGTCGACGCCGAGCAGTTGCGCGTAGAGGCCCGTGACCATGAGGCGCTGGATGTGGTGCGCGTAGCCGTGCTCGAGGGTCTGGCCGATGGCATCCGCGAGGCACGCCAGGTCGGTCTCGCCGGTCCAGTACCAGTCGGGCAGCGGCTCGCTCGCGCCGAGGGCGTTGCGCGTCGCGTACTCGGGCATCGTGAGCCAGTAGATGCCGCGCACGTACTCGCGCCAGCCGAGGATCTGGCGGATGAACCCCTCCGCCGCCGCGATCGGCACGAGCCCCGCGCGCCACGCCTCCTCGACGCGGGCGATGACCTCGCGCGGATCGAGGAGCTTGAGGTTCATCGCCGCGCTGAGGTGCGAGTGGTAGAGCCACGCCTCGCCCTCCCACAGCGCGTCCTGCCAGCGACCGAAGTCGGCGAGACGCTCGGTGACGAACCGGTCGAGGGAGGTCAGGGCATCCGCCCGGGTCACCGGCCAGGCGAAGCTCGCGAGCTGCCCCGGATGCGAGGCGAACCGCTCGCGAACGAGGGCGATCACGTCGGCGGTGATCCCATCGGGCGCGAAACGGGCGGGCTCGGGAACGAAGCCCGGGCCGTCCTTGCCGAACGCCGACCGGTTGTCGACGTCGAAGTTCCACGCGCCCCCAGCGGGCTGCGTGCCGTCCATGAGGATGCCGTGGGCCGCCCGCTGCTGCCGATAGAACGTCTCCATCACGAGCGTTCGCCGCCCGTCGGCGAACCGCGCGAAGTCCTCCGTGGAGCACAGGAAGTGGCGGTCCGGCCGCTCGTCGAGCCGCTCCCCCGCGACCGCGCGCAGGGCCTCGCGCACGCGCCACTCGCCGGCCTCGACCATGACGATGCGCTCGGGCTGGTGCCGCTCGATGGCCGCCATGAGCTCGGCGCTCAGGGTGCCGAGATTGGCGTCGTCGTCGAGTCGGCGGTAGTCGACGCGGATGCCCTCCGCCTTGAGCTCGGCGGCGAAGTGCCGCATTGCCGCAAGGAACA
>CALRZA010000142.1:0-5674 GCA_943372535.1 Auritidibacter sp. Marseille-P8566 | reverse complement strand
GGGCTACAAGGTCTCGCCGGATCACCTGCGCCGCATCCGCGAGGAGCTCGACAGCCTCAGCGGATGACGGGGCCGGCGAGCTGCGGCATCCCCAGACCAGCGGTCTCGGGGCGTCACGTCAGCGGGCGTCCGTAGACTCGACCGCATGACTCCTGCCCTGTCCGTGCTCGAGAAGACCTTCGGGTACTCGAGCTTCCGCGGCCAGCAGGAGGAGATCATCGACACCGTCATTGCGGGCGGCGATGCCCTCGTGCTCATGCCCACCGGCGGCGGAAAGTCGCTGTGCTATCAGGTGCCCGCGCTCGTGCGCCCCGGCACCGGCGTCGTGATCTCGCCGCTCATCGCCCTGATGCAGGATCAGGTGGATGCCCTCGCCGCCGTCGGCGCACGTGCGGCGTTCCTCAACTCCACCCAGAGCGGTGACGAGCGCACCCGGGTGGAGGCCGCGTTCCTCGGCGGGGAGCTCGACCTCCTGTACCTCGCCCCCGAGCGGCTCAAGGTCGGCTCGACGATCGATCTGCTCGGCCGAGGCCGCATCGCGCTCTTCGCGATCGACGAGGCGCACTGCGTCGCCCAGTGGGGCCACGACTTCCGCCCCGACTACCTCGAGCTCTCGATGCTGCACGAGCGCTGGCCCGACGTGCCGCGCATCGCGCTCACCGCCACGGCGACGGCCGCCACCCGCCAGGAGATCGTCCAGAGGCTCGACCTCGGCGGTGCGAAGCAGTTCGTGTCGAGCTTCGACCGGCCCAACATCCAGTACCGCATCGAGACCAAGCAGCAGCCACTGCAGCAGCTGCTCTCGCTGCTGCGCACCGAGCATCCCGGTGACGCCGGCATCGTCTACTGCCTGTCGCGGGCCTCCGTCGAGAAGACGGCCGAGTTCCTCGTCGAGAACGGCATCCCGGCGCTGCCGTACCACGCGGGTCTCGACACCCGCGTGCGCGCCGCCAACCAGTCGCGGTTCCTGCGGGAAGACGGCCTCGTGATGGTCGCGACGATCGCCTTCGGCATGGGCATTGACAAGCCCGACGTGCGGTTCGTGGCCCACCTCGATCTGCCCAAGAGCGTCGAGGGCTACTACCAGGAGACGGGCCGTGCGGGTCGTGACGGCCTGCCGTCGACCGCGTGGCTCGCCTACGGCCTGCAGGATGTCGTGCAGCAGCGCCGCATGATCGACCAGTCCGAGGGCGATCTCGCGCACCGCCGCAACCTCGGCGCGCACCTTGACGCGATGCTCGCGCTCTGCGAGACGATCGAGTGCCGTCGCGTGCAACTGCTCGCCTACTTCGGGCAGCAGTCGGAGAAGTGCGGCAACTGCGACACGTGCCTCTCGCCGCCCGAGGCGTGGGATGGCACGGTCGCCGCCCAGAAGCTGCTCTCGACGGTCGTTCGGCTCAAGCGCGAGCGCAATCAGAGCTTCGGGGCCGGGCACCTCATCGACATCCTGCTCGGCAAGACCAACGATCGGGTGCGCCAGCACTCCCACGACCAGCTGTCGACCTTCGGCATCGGACAGGACCTGAGCGAGCAGGAATGGCGCGGGGTCATGCGCCAGCTTCTCGCCCAGGGGCTGCTGGCGGTGCAGGGGGAGTACGGCATCCTCGTGCTCACCGACGCCAGCGCCGAGGTGCTCGGCGGGGGTCGCAAGGTCATGTTGCGCCGCGAGGCCCCGCGCCCCTCGAAGGCGGCCAAGCGCGCCGTCGCGGCCGACCTGCCCACGGGTGCCCTTCCCCTCTTCGAGCGACTGCGCGCGTGGCGCAGCGAGACCGCACGCGAGCAGGGCGTGCCCGCCTACATCGTCTTCGGCGACGCCACCCTGCGCGGTATCGCGGTCACCGAGCCGTCGACTCTCGCGGAGCTCGGCACGATCACGGGTGTCGGCGAGAAGAAGCTCGAGGCGTACGGCGAGGCGATCCTTGCCGTCGTCGCGGGCGGGGAGGCCCCCGCTCGACCCGCGGTCAGCTCGTTCGTCGAGGCCCCGCCTCGCTCGGCGCCGCCGCGCTCGTCCTCGCCCCGGCGCGCCCCCGCGTCGTCAGCGCCGTACCCGGACGACGAGCCGCCCCTGTTTGACGAACCCCCCGAGTTCGACGACCCGCCCGAGTTCCTGGAGTGATCCGCACCGAACGGCTCGTGCTGCGTCAGTGGAACGATGACGACCGGGAGCCCTTCGCGCTGCTCAACGCTGATCCGGCGGTGATGGAGTTCTTCCCGTCCACCCTCGACCGGTCGCAGTCCGACGCGTTCGTCGATCGAGCCAGCGGCCAGCTCGCCGAGCGGGGGTGGGGTCTGTGGGCCGTCGAGAGCGCCGACGGATTCATCGGCTTCACCGGACTGGCGGTGCCACGGTTCGAGGCGGCGTTCACCCCGTGTGTCGAGATCGGATGGCGTCTCGCGCACTCCGCGTGGGGTCAGGGCTTCGCGAACGAGGCGGCCCGGGCCGTCATCGCCCACGCGTTCGACGACCTCGGCCTCGACGAACTCGTCTCCTTCACCGCGGTCGGCAACGTGCGCTCCCGTGGTGTCATGGAGCGGCTTGGCATGACCCGGGATGCCCGCGACGATTTCGATCATCCGCTCCTCGCCGTGGATGACCCGCTGCGCCGGCACGTGCTCTACCGGCTTCGCGGTCCCGGTCGCTAGGTCGACGGTGTCCGGTCGAACGTCACCGTGTAGTCGCTGATGTAGACGTGCTCGTCGCCGGCCATGTCTTTGAAGAACAGGCGCGCCTCGCGGCCGACCCGGGTCGACGTGCGACGAGCGGCGATGTCCTCAGGGGAGTCGGTGGGCTGCAGAGACGGGTACCAGAGCGTGTGTCCGGGGCGCTGCACGATGCGGATCGGCGTCGACCAGTCCTGTGCGTTGGCGCCGTCGCCGAGGTCGCGATGCGGGTTGATCGACAGGAACAGGCTGTCACCGACCCAGAAGCTTCCCGAGACGCGCCCGAGCAGCATGACCCAGCACTCGAGATGCTCGTTCCAGCTGACCGACGGGCCCCAGTAGTAGAGCTCGTCGCCCTGCGAGACCGCGCCGCCGCCCTCGGAGGCGGGGATCTGGAGACTTCGGATCGGCACGCCGGCGCCATCCCACGCGGCATCGAAGGCCTGACCGCCCCACCGTCGGGCCGCCCCCGTCGGGTCGTCGAGGCGATCCAGCGGCACCCGCGCAACGCTCACGCACTGCGCGGCCGCTTCGACGTCCCGGTCCCAGGTCTCAGCCGACCACGTCGTCGGATAGGCGTACTCGCCGTAGAACACATAGAGGTGGTCGCCGCTGGCCACGGCGCTCGGGTCGCCGACCCCGCCTGGGAAGCAGTAGTTGCGATTGACCGGCAGGCGGATCATGCGGTCATCCCGATCCTCGAGCAGGATGCCGCGGTCGTCCCACGACGCCCCACCGTCGGTCGAGCGCATGATGCCGATGCGCGGCACCGCCTGCACCGACGAGTCGCCCTGAAGGCCGGGCGGCCAATCGCGGTCGCTCAGCCCGCTGCCGTCGCTCGGGTCGTAGGGCAGCGTCTCGGGGTAATTCTCGTTGTGGTAGAGCGCGTACAGGGTCTGGCCGCTGGGATCGCCAGGCGCCTGGTAGACGGTCTCGAACCAGACCGCTCCGTGCAGGCCTTCGCCCCCGCGCGGCCCGTTGGGCGGCAGGGTCGGGGTGACGAACTCGTGGGGCTCGCGCGAGAACGCCTCACTCACCGTCGCGCCATCGGCCGACTTGAGCTCGGAGCCGTCGCCCCACACCGGATCCTCGCCGTACTTGCCCGGGAAGATGCGGAAGGTGTCGCCGACCCACGCGGACGCCATGTTGCAGTCGACGAACGCTCGGAACGTGAAGCGGTCCGTCTCGGTGAGCGTGACCGTGATCCCGGGCACGCCGGTCTGCAGTTCGAGCGGGTCGGGCATCCGCGCCCCTACCGGCTCACGCCGACCTGAAGGCCCTGCATGATGTACTTCGAGGCGAAGGCCAGCAGGATCAGCGGCACCGAGGCCGTGATGAACAGACCCGCCGAGACGAGGGGCTGGTCGGTCAGGAACCGCTCGCCGATCGTCGCGAGCTGCGGTGTCAGAAGCCGCATCGACTCCTTCGGGATCAGGATGTAGGCGAAGATCAGCTCGTTCCACGCCCCGAGGAACTGCAGCACGGCCAAGGTGGCGAGGCCGCTCGACCCCATGGGCCTCACGATCGACCACATGATGCGGGGGAACCCGGCTCCGTCGATGCGGGCGGCCTCGATCACCTCGTCCGGGATGCCTCGGAACGACAACGTCAGGAAGAACGTGGCGAACGGCAATCCCGTGGCGACGTAGACGAGGATGACACCCGCATAGGTGCTCACGAGGTCGAGTCGAGCGAGCATGACGTAGATCGGGATGATCAGAACCGGCCCCGGGATGAGCATGACCGACACGAACGTGGCCGTGATGACCTTCGTGCCGGGCACCGGCAGCTTGGCCAACGCGTAGCCGGCGATCGACGCGAGAACGAGGATGATCACGACAGACGAACTGCTGACGAACAGGCTGTTCAAGAATGCCTGACCGATTCCGTAGTCCTCGATGAGCCGCAGATAGTTCTCGAACGTCCACTGGCCGGGGAGGCCGAAGGGGTTCTGCAGGTAGTCGGAGTTCGGCCTGACCGACGTCAGGATGACGAAGTACAGCGGGTACAGGATCGTCGCCGCGACCAGCACCAACGAGATGAAGATCGGCCAGTGCGCTCGGCCCGACGAGATGCGCTTGCTGACGACGACATCTTCTTCTTGCTCAGCCATGGTCAGTCCTCCCGGTCCAGCTTGAACACCCGGTTCTGAATCAGGGTGAGGATGCCGATGAAGAGGAACAGGATCACCGCGAGCGCGGCCCCCGACCCGAGGTTCGTCGACGAGAACGCCTTGAGGTAGACGAGGTAGTCGATCGTCGTCGTGTCGAAGCCGGGGCCGCCGGCGGTCATGACAAAGACGAAGCCGAACAACGACGAGAAGGTGTAAAGCACGTTGATGATGAACACGAAGCCGAGAACGCGCCGGATGTTGGGCAAGGTGATGTACCACAGCCGTTGCCACCAGCCCGCCCCGTCGATCGCCGCGGCCTCGAAGACGGCGGGGTTGATCGAGGTGAGCCCGGCGAGGAGCAGGAGCGCCTGATAGCCGAAGCCGGCCCAGACCAGCGCGACGATGATGATCGCGATCGCCGTCGACCCGTTCGTGAAGAACTGCACGGGCTCGATGCCGAAGAGGCCGAGCGCCTGGTTCACGCCGCCGTAGTAGCCGAAGGCGTTGCGGAACATGATGCCGATGACGGCGACCGAGAGCACATTGGGCAGGAAGAAGATCACCCGGAAGTACTTCCAGCCGCGCACCCGCTCGAAGAGCAGCACCGAGACGATCAGAGCCGCGAAGATCACGAGCGGCACCGAGATCAGGAACTTGAGGTTGGTGAAGAAGACCTGATGCACGATGGGGTCGGTGAGCAGCTGGATGTAGTTGTCGAACCAGCGCCACTCGAACCTGAGCCCGTTCGTCTTCGTGAACGAGATGAAGAGGGCGAAGGCCACCGGAAAGGCCATGAACCCGACGACGATGATCAGGGCCGGAAGTACGGCGAGCAGACCGATCAGTCGGTCACGCCGGCGGATGCCTCCGGGCTTGCGGGGGGCGACCCCGCCCGTGGAT
>CALRZA010000141.1:0-5677 GCA_943372535.1 Auritidibacter sp. Marseille-P8566 | reverse complement strand
TGCTCGACGACGACGAGGCGGGGGCCCGGCTGACCTACTGGGTCGAACGGCACTTCGGAGACACGACTCCCGGCGCGGCGACGCGGCGGTTCCGCGCCGCCATCGCGCACCTCATGGACGAATGGCAGACGCACCACCGCCTGCACGCGGACGACCGTCAGGTCAGCGAGGCGGATCCGTTCGACGACGAGGACGACGAGGCAGCGCCCGACGCGGAGTAGGGTCCTTCGTGACCACGCGGCGGGGCGCCCGCGCTTCGGGCTCGAGCCACGCGGGCAGAACCTCCGGCGGGGGCCCGAAGCCCTCGCGGGCGGTGCGCACGATCTGACGCCCGAGCAGATGGTTGCCGCCGCCGCCGATGACGGCGCCGATGCCGAACGGGATGAGGCGGCCGACGACGTTCGTGCCCTGAGCGACCGAGAAGCGACGCACGAACATGCGCTTGAGCCGATCCGCGATCGGCCCGACCACCGCGCGCGGCAGCTGCTTCGTCACCGACTCGCCCCAGAACGCCGAGCGGCTGGGGCCGCCCGCGGCCTGGCCGGCGAGCTGCTTGACGAGATCGGTGCCGGCGGTGCCGAGCACCATCGTCATGACGAGGGCGCGGGCGCGATCGGGGTCGTCGACGACGATGCCGTGCACCTCGGTCACCGACTGCGCGAACAGGGCGCTGGCCTCGAGGAACCCGGCGGTCTCGACTCCGGAGAGCACCAACGACGTGCCCGTGCCGATCGCAGGAACCGCAGCACTGGCGCCGACGAGCGCTCCGCCCGCGGTCACCGCGGTCAGGTAGCGACGCTCGAGAACGCCGATGATCTCGGCGGGGGAGGCGTTCGGTTTGCCGCGCCGGATGCTGCGGATGTGGGCGAGCACCGCCGGTCGCTGCACGGTGAGCAGTCGATCGATGCCGCGCACGACGAAGGGGCTGGACACCGTGGTGAGGTCCTGTTTCGCCATGCGTCCAGCGTACGGGACCGGCCCGATGCTACCCGGGGGGTTGCACTCCGTGGTCGGAGTTGTATCGGGCCAGCACGTCGGCGATTGGTCCGTCGAGAACGAGGGCACCGCCATCCAGGTAGAGCCCGCGGGTGCAGAAGCGCCGCAGGTCGCGCTCGTTGTGGCTGACGAAGAACAGGGTGCGGCCGCCGGCCAGCAGCTCCTCGATGCGGCGGTAGCACTTCTCTCGGAAGGCCTTGTCGCCGACGGCGAGCACCTCATCCACGAGGATGATCGGCTCCTCGAGCCGCGAGATCACGGCGAAGGCGATGCGCACCTTCATCCCGCTCGACAGGTGCTTGTAGGGGGTGTCGACGAAGTCGGCGATCTCGGCGAACTCGATGATCTCGGCGAAACGCTCGGTGATCTCGGCTTTCGTCATGCCGTGCAGGCCCGCGGTGAGGTAGACGTTGTCGCGAACGCTCAGGTCGTCGACGAATCCACCGGTGATCTCGATGAGCGGGGCGACCCCCTCGTGCACCATCACCCGGCCCTCGTCGGCGAGGATGACCTCGGCGACGAGCTTGAGCAGCGTCGACTTGCCCTGGCCGTTGCGACCCACGACCCCGATCGCTTCGCCGGGCTGCACCGTGAACGAGACGTGGCGCAGGGCCCAGAATTCGCCGGGGCGGGTGCGACGGGCCCGGCTCGAGAAGAGGTCTTTGAAGTTGCGGCGCGAGCGACGGTTGCGGCGGAAGCGGATGCCGGCGTCATCCACGACGATCACCGGCGGTGTCGCCGACGCGGGGGAGTGCGTCATCAGATCTCCTTGAGCACGGCGCGCTCCGTGCGAGCGAACACGAGGATGCCGAGACCGAGGATCGCGACGCTCATCGCGGCCCCGATCCCCACGGCCATCCAGTTGAGCTGCTCGGGGAAGAAGGCGGCCCGATAGAGCGAGAAGATGCCGGAGAGCGGATTGAACGACGCCCAGAACTCGAGACCGAGCTCCCGCAGGTCGCTGAGCGCGTAGATGATCGGGCTCGCGTAGAACAGGAAGCGCAGTGCGAGCTTCGTGGCCCGCTCGAGATCGCGGAAGAACACGACGAGCGGCGCGACGATCAGACCGACGCCCATGGTGAGGATCGCCTGCAGCACGATGGCGAGCAGGAAGTACACGGCCTCCCAGTGCAGGGTCGCCCCGGTGATGATCGCGAACACGGCGAGCACGGGGATGCTCGCGACGAACTCGATTCCCTTCGAGAGCACGAGCATCGCCACCCAGATGGTGCGGGGGATCTTGGTCGAGCGGATGAGCTTCGCCTCGCGCAGGTAGGCGCGGGTCGTGTCACTGACGGCTCCGTTGAACCACATCCACGGCAGCAGGGCGCACAGCAGGAAGACGATGTAGGGCTGGGCCCCGACGGTGCGGTCGAACACCTGGGTGAAGACGAACCAGTAGATGCCCGCCATGATCAGCGGATCGAGGATCGACCACACGTATCCGAGCGCCGACGTGGAGTACCGCACGCGCAGATCGCGCACCGTGAGCAGCCACAGCGACCGGCGGTAGCGCGCCGACGGCGACCAACGAGCGGGTCGGTCGGCGGCAGAGGTCACCGCACTATCGTAGATGCCCGCCGGTCACGCCCGGTGTGAGGACGCGGTGGCCGAGTCGCCGGCTGCGGAGCAGCGCTCGCGGCGATCAGACGAAGAGGTTGGCCCGCTCGAGGTCTTCGGCGAAGTCCACCTCGACGGCGTACAGGTCCGAGATGTCGAGGGGCTCGACGCGGATGCCGTCCTGCTCGATCGCGACCTCGAGGCCGCGCTCGAAGTAGTCCTGGTCGCCGACGCGCTTGAGCTGACGCAGCAGGATCGCCTTGTCGTTGCGCGAGATGTAGTTGATGCCCACGGCCTCGCCGAGGCCGCCGCTGACCGTCTTCGACAGTTCGCGGATGAAGCCCTCGGCGTCGACCGTGTACTTGACCTCTTCGTCAGACACCTTGGCGGTGTTCACGGAGACGAACGACTGGTCGCGGGCGACGAGAATGGCGGCACGCTCGAGCGCGGTCGGGTCGAAGACGACGTCGCCGTTCATCCACAGCACGCCGCCGGGGGCGGAGGCCTGCAGGGCGCGCATGAGGCTCTTCGAGGTGTTGGTCTGGTCGTACTGCTCGTTGTAGACGAACGAAGCCTGCGGGAACGCCTCGATGATGTGCTCGAGCTTGTAGCCGACGACGATCGACACCTGCGCGGCGTTGCCGAACGCGTGGTGGATGTTGTCGAACTGCTGCTGCATGATGGTGCGGCCGTCGCTCAGCTCGGTGAGCGGCTTCGGCAGGCTGCGGCCGAGGCGGCTGCCCATTCCGGCGGCGAGGATCACGATCTGCGTGGTCACGGTGGTCTCCCTCAAGGGTGCGAGTCGTCCGGGACGCCAAGAGTTTGCCTGACGTTCACCCGGAAGGATTGATACTGGACACCCCGTTGTGCTTTGCCAGAGTATCGACGCTCGCTGGGAGACACACGGGAATCGCGCGGATGTTGTCGTTTCGTGATGCGCAGTCGGTTGCGAGGAAAACCCATTGGTAGGTTGGGACGGTGGAAAACGCGCCCAAGTCCGGATCGGGCAAACCTCCTGCCAAGAAGACCCCCGGGTCGAAGCCGACGCCGCGCGCGACCGGGGCTCGGACCCCCGCCGCGAAGAAGCCCGCTCCGCGCACGCCCGCGGCGCCTCGCACGCCGGCCGCGCCTCGCACGCCTGCCGCACCCCGCACTCCTGCGGCACCCCGCACCCCGACGGCGACCCCGGTCGACTCGTCGGTCGATTCCCGGGCCGATTCCTCGGTCGATTCCCCGGTCGCCGGGACGAAGGCAACGGCGAGCGCCGCTCCGAAGCTCGTCGTCCCGGAGCTGCGGATCGCCCCCATCACCCTGGGCTCGCGGTCGAGCGCCCCCGCGCCTGAAGCACCGGAGCAGACTGCGACGCCCGAGCAGCCGTCGGGTGAGGTCGCCGACGTCGTCGAGGACGCCGCCGACGCCGCAGCCGATGACGTGATCGATGAGGGTCTGGACGAGGCGTCCGCCGACACGCAGCCGGAGCCCGAGCCGGCGCCGGACAACGAACCGGAGGCTGACGGACGCGAGGCCGAGCCCGACCATGTGGCGGAGCCTTCCGACGCCGACGCCGACGCCGGGGCCGACGCCGACGCCAAGACCGAGTCGGAGCCCGAGGGTGCCGAGGCAGAGGTCGAGCCCGCGCTCGAGCCGGAACCGGACCCCGAGCCCGAGCCGGACCACCAGCCGGAGCCGGACCCCGCCCCCGAGGCTGCTGGGGTCGACCCCGAGCCCGAGGCTGCTGAGCCCGAACCCGACCCCGAGCCCGACGCCGACCCCGAGTCGGCCACCGACGTCGAGCCGGTCGCCTCGCTCGAAGTCGTCGCCGCGCCGAACGACGACCCGGACCCGATCGCCAACATCCTCGTCGTGCGCGGCCTGCGCAAGCACTTCGACGACACGATCGCCGTTGACGGCATCGACCTGATCGTGCCGAGCGGATCGTTCTACGGCATCGTCGGTCCCAACGGCGCCGGCAAGACCACGACGCTGTCGATGATCACGGGGCTGCTGCGACCCGACTCCGGAACAGTCGCCATCCACGGAGCCGACGTCTGGTCGGCGCCCGAGATCGCCAAGCGCAACACCGGGGTTCTTCCCGACCGCCTGCGCCTCTTCGACAAGCTCACGGGAGCCCAGCTGCTGCACTACTCCGGCATGCTCCGCGGCCTGCCGGCCGCTGAGGTCAAGAAGCGCACGGCCGACCTCGCCCGGGTCTTCGGCCTCGAGGAGGCGATGCAGCGACTCGTGAGCGACTACTCCGCCGGCATGACCAAGCAGGTCGCCCTCGCGGCGTCGATGATCCACTCGCCGCGTCTGCTCGTGCTCGATGAGCCGTTCGAGTCGGTCGACCCGGTCTCGGCGGGCAAGGTCACGCGCATCCTGCAGGCCTACGTGGCCGCCGGCGGCACCGTGCTGCTCTCGAGCCACTCGATGGAGCTCGTCGAGCGCATCTGCGACCGGGTCGCCGTGATCGTGGGCGGGGTCGTGCTCGCCGACGGCACCATCGATGAGGTGCGGGGCGACGGCAGCCTCGAGCAGCGCTTCATCGAGCTCGCCGGAGTCGGCACAGCGGAAGGTCTCGAATGGTTGCACACCTTCTCAGACTGAGGCTCGACTCCCTGCTCAACGTCCGGCGTCGTCCGCTGCCGCAGGTGATCGGCATCGTCGTCGCGGTCGTGGTGCTCGTCGTGCTCGCGATCGCCCTGACGATCGCGATCGCCGGGCTGCGCGCGACGACACCCGAGATCGCCCACGTCTCGCTGGTGGTCGTCGGCTCGGCGCTGACCCTCGGCTTCTTCCTCATTCCCCTCGTCTTCGGGGCCGATGGGCCGATGGACCCCCGCCGCTTCGTGCTGTTCGGCATCCGTCCGCGCCCCCTCGCCTTCGCTCTCGCGGCGGGCGGAGCACCGAGCCTGCCGCTCTTCCTCCTGTTCGTGCTGTTGATGGCTCAGGTTGAAGCCTGGGATCGCGGGCCGGGCCCGGTCGCCCTCGCGCTCACGACCTTGGTGCTCGTGCTCGTGCAGTGCGCCCTGGCCGCCCGCGTCGGTGCGGGACTCGCCTCGGCCTTCCTCTCCGGGCGCCGTCAGCGCGAGGTCGTGAGCGGCTTGTTCGTGGTGCTCATCGC
>CALRZA010000140.1:0-5752 GCA_943372535.1 Auritidibacter sp. Marseille-P8566 | reverse complement strand
CGCCCTCCGACGATCCGCCCGTGCACTGCAGCGTGCCGAGCGAGGTCGAGTTGCCGGCGAAGACGGGCGCGGCGTCGGTCGTGTACCGCGTGCGGTGGATGGCCAGAGTCGTGCCGTCGGCGGCGGTGTGCACGATGCCGCTGACCGACTGGCCGAGCGTGTAGTCGGCGGCAAGGAAGCGCACCGGGTCTTCGACGATCCCGCCCGCGGCGACCACATCGGCGCGCCAGTCGTTCTGCAGCGCCGTGACGGCCGCGCGGGTCGCCGTGCCGGTGGGCGTGTTCGGGCCCACTTCATCGGAGTGGATGCCGACGGTCGCCGCCGACGCGATCCCGGGCGCGCTGAGAAGCGTCGCCAGCACCACCAGCGACGTCAGGAACCTCCCCCGAGTGACCATCGTGAATAGATGTTGGCAGATTGGCGCATGTGGTTAGTGGGACGAATGTGATTTAAGTGACGAAAGCGATGTCAATCCGCGAATCTGTCCCCCGAAATGTCCCCTTTTCTGCGTCGGGGTACAGCACAACGGGGGAAGGATCGATGGATCCCTCCCCCGGAAGCGCACGGATCCCGCGGATCCGGCCTGGGTGTGTCAGGTCAGACGGTGACGACCTGCGGCGACCCGATCTCGCCGGGCGGCATCTCGGCGGCGAGGCGGTTCGCCTCCTCGATCAGCGTGGCGACGATGTCGGCCTCGGGAACCGTCTTGATGACCTCGCCCTTGACGAAGATCTGGCCCTTGCCGTTGCCGCTCGCGACGCCCAAGTCGGCCTCTCGCGCCTCTCCGGGGCCGTTGACGACACAGCCCATGACGGCGACACGCAGGGGCACGGTCATGCCCTCGAGGCCGGCGGTGACGTCGTTGGCGAGCGTGTAGACATCCACCTGGGCCCGGCCGCAGCTGGGGCAGGAGACGATCTCGAGCTTGCGCTCGCGCAGGTTGAGCGACTGGAGGATCTGCAGACCCACCTTCACCTCCTGCGCGGGCGGCGCCGAGAGGGAGACGCGGATGGTGTCGCCGATGCCCTCGGAAAGCAGGATGCCGAATGCCGTCGCGCTCTTGATGGTGCCCTGGAACTCGGGGCCCGCCTCGGTGACCCCGAGGTGCAGCGGCCAGTCGCCCCGCTCGGCGAGCATGCGGTAGGCCTTGACCATGACGATCGGGTCGTTGTGCTTGACCGAGATCTTGAAGTCGTGGAAGTCGTGCTCCTCGAAGAGGCTGGCCTCCCACACGGCCGACTCGACGAGGGCCTCGGCGGTCGCCTTGCCGTACTTCTGCAGCAGGCTCGGCTCGAGCGATCCCGCGTTGACGCCGATGCGGATGCTGACCCCCGCGGCCTTCGCCGCGGCAGCGATCGACGCGACCTGGTCGTCGAACTTGCGGATGTTGCCGGGGTTCACGCGCACCGCGCCGACGCCGGCGTCGATCGCGGTGAAGACGTAGCGGGGCTGGAAGTGGATGTCGGCGATGACCGGGATCTGGCTCTTCTTCGCGATGATGTGCAGCACATCCGCGTCGTCCTGATGGGGAACCGCCACGCGCACGATGTCGCAGCCGGAGGCCGTCAGCTCGGCGATCTGCTGGAGGGTCGCGTTGATGTTCGTCGTCTGGGTGGTCGTCATCGACTGGACGCTCACCTGGTGATCGCTGCCGACCCCGACCTTGCCGACCTGGATCTGGCGCGTCTTGCGACGGGGAGCGAGCGTTTCGGGAACCTTGGGAAGACCGAGATTGATTGCGGGCACGATGTCAGTTTACGGTGCTGACCGACCCGAACCGCCGAGTTCGCTCGGGGCGGTCGCCGTGCCGAGCGCCCGCCGGATGAATCGCATCATCTCGTCGAAGACCTCATCGGGCACCTCCGACGTGCCGCTCGCGGTCGGGTCGGCGTTCGCCCCTTCGGAACCGCCGTCGCCCCAGAGCACCCAGCGCATGCCGATCATCTCGCCGACCCCCATGAGCGCCCAGGCGGTGACGGTCGGATCGAGTTCGCCCACGTCGCCGTGCTCGCGCGCCTCTTCGAGTCCGGCGATGTAGCCCTCCACGATGCGGCTGTAGTGCAGCCGAAGGGCGCGCGGCGAGACGAACTCCGCCTCCCTCACGATCCGATAGAGCGCGGGATGCTGCGCCGTGAACGCGAAGAACGCCCGGAACCCGGCGCGCTCGCGCTCCAGTCGCGTCGACATGCCCGCCGACGCCTCGCTCATGGCATGGCGCACGCGTCGATTGAGGTCGGCGACGAGCTGCTCGAAGATCTCGAGCTTGCTGGAGAAGTAGAGATAGAAGGTGCCCTGCGCCACGCCCGCCTGCTCCGTGATGCGCACGATGGACGCCTCACGGTAGCCGTGGCGCGCGAACACCACCTCGGCCGCCGCGAGGAGGGCGGCTTTGGTGCGCTCGCCTCGCGCCGTGATCGGCGCGGCGCTCACGACCGTGCCTCGCTGACCCGCGCGAGCCGCCAGCGCTCGACCAGCTCCCGCCGCAGGGTCTTGCTGCTCGACGTGCGGGGAATCGTGTCGACGAGGTGCACCTCGGCGGGCACCTTGAAGCGCGCCAGCGCGGCGCGGCAGTGCTCGAGGATCTCCTCGATGCCGAGGGCGACCCCGTCTCGCGCCACCACGAACGCGACGCCGACCTCGCCCCACCGCTCGTCGGGAACACCGACGACCGCCGCATCGGCGACCGACGGATGCGCCAGCAGCACGCTCTCGACCTCGGCCGGAGCGATGTTCTCGCCGCCGCTGATGTAGAGGTCGCGCAGGCGATCGACGACCCGGTAGTAGCCGGCCGCATCACGGGAGACCAGATCCCCGGTGGCCAACCACCCGTCGCGCAGGGCCGCCCGTGTCTGATCGGGGTCGTCGAAGTAGCCGGCGAACACGTTCGGCCCCCGCACCAGCAGCTCCCCCGTCGCCTCCCCCGCGAGGTGCGCACCCGACTCCGGATCGGCGACGGCCACCTCGACGTGCGGATACGGCTTGCCGGCCGAACCGATGCGAAGGCGGGCCTCGTCATCGGGCAGGCACAGCACATTGGGTGAGGCCTCCGTGAGGCCGTATCCCTGCGTGAGCGAGACCCCGCGACCGTGCCACACACTGAGCAGGGTGGGTGGCATGGGTGCTCCCCCGACGATCGCGTGAGTGAGGCTCGTCAGGTCGGTCGACTCGAAGTCGGGGTGCTGAGCGAGCAGCAGGTAGTTCGCCGGCACGCCCATCATCGTCGTGATCGCACGTTCCTCGATCAGGTGCAGCACCCGGCCCGGGTTGAACGTGCGCTCCAGCACGACGGTCGCCCCCACCCACCACGCCAACAGCGGCTGGATGTTCCACCCGCCGACGTGATACTGCGGGAGCACCGCCAGCACGGTGTCGGAGCTGGTCAACTCGGCGGTGCGCGAGAGCGAGAGGTTGGTCCAGAAGCAGTTCGCGTGGGTGAGCACCGCGCCCTTCGCGCGGGCCGTCGTGCCCGAGGTGAAAAGGATCAGCAGTGCGTCGTGGTCGCCGACCGCACGCACGACCGGCGGCACCTCACCGAGCCGCGTCGGGGCGACCATCCGGCTCTCGATGCCCGCGGTGCCCAGCGTCGAGAGCGCCGGGGGCGAGGCGAGGCCCTCGAGCGCCGCCGCGACCAGCGAGGCGAACTCGTCCTCGACGAGCAGCAGTGCCGGCCGCGCGTGCGCGATCTGGTCGCCGAGCTCGCGAGGCGACAACCGTCACGACAGCGGCACGAGCACGAGTCCCGCCTTCGCACAGGCGAAGAACACGACGACGTGGTCGGCGCTGTTCCCCGTGACCGTCGCGATCCGATCTCCGACTCCATAGCCGCCCGCGAGCAGCGATGCGGCGAGAGTGGATGCCCGATCGTCGAGTTCGCGGTAGGTGATCACCACGCCGCGGTCGTCGATCGCGATGCGGTCGGGCGTGGCGATCGCGCGATCCGTGGTCCACCGGCCGAGCGTGTGAAGGCCTCGATCGTCGGTCATGACCCGAGGTTAGAGGATCGAGATCGGGTTGACGATGTCGGCCCAGACCAGCAGGAGCGTGAGGGCGACCAGCAGCGCGCTCACGGCGAGGGTCACGGGGATGATCTTGGTCGCATCCACGGGTCGGGGCACCGGACGTTTGAAGATCTTCGCGATGACCTTGCGCAGACCCTCGAAGAGCGCGACGACGATGTGGCCGCCGTCGAGCGGGAGCAGCGGGATGAGGTTGAAGACGAAGAGCGCGATGTTGAGACCGGCGACGACGCTGACCAGGCTGTACACCCGCGCGTCGAGGGGCACGTCGGTGAGACTCGAGATCTCCCCTGCGATGCGACCGATGCCGACCACGCCGATGAGCCCGTTGGGGTCGCGCTCCTGGCCGCCGAACGCGGCCTGCGCGACATCGATGACCCGCTGCGGCAGCTGCGACAGCACGGTGACGATGTCGACGATGCGATCACCGACCGCGGGGAGCACCGCGGTGATGGGCTGGGGCACGGTCTCGACGGTGCCGCTCACCCCCGCGAATCCGACCTCGGTCGTCAGGGGCTGGCCGGCGGCATCCTCGACGATCGCGCCGAGGTCGTCGGTGACGTAGCGCTCCGTGAGCAAGGGGGTGAGCTCGAGCGTCAGGGCCTCGCCGCCTCGGTCGACGACGACGTCGATCGTGCGACCCGGCGAGGCACGGATGATCTCGGTCGCCTGCTCCCACGAGGTGATGGCCTCGCCGTTCATCTCCACGATGCGGTCGCCCGGCTCGATCCCGGCGGCGAGCGCCGGGGCGACCGGGTCGTCAGTCGTGCACTCGGTGGCCTCGCTCGTGGCCGGGATCACGCACTCGTTGACCGACTCGATCGTCGTCGAGATCACCGGGGTGCCGTAGCCCATGAGCACGATGCCGAAGAGCACGATCGCGATGAGGAGGTTGGCGACCGGTCCGCCGAGCATGATGATCACGCGCTTCCACACCGGCAGCTGGAAGAAGGTGCGACCCTCGAGGTCGTCCTCTTCGGTGTCATCCTGCACGACGGTCTCGAACATCGCGGTCGTCGAGGTGCGACCGGGACCGCCCTCCGCCACCGGCGCATACATGCCGGCCATCGAGATGTAGCCGCCGAGCGGAATGGCCTTGAGGCCGTACTCGGTCTCACCGCGGCGGCGGGAGAAGATCGTCGGCCCGAAGCCGATCATGTACTGGCTGACCCGCACGCCGAACTTCTTGGCGGGGATGAGGTGACCGAGCTCGTGCAGGCCGATCGAGATCGCGAGGCCCACGAGCAGTGCGAGGATGCCGACGATGTAGAGAAGCACGGTTTCGACGGTCACGCGCTCAGGATAGCCGCCTGAAACCGTGAGGCGGCTGCGGGCCCGCCGTGCGTTCGCGGGCGCGTCGGGCCGCCGAGAGGCGATCGGCGGATGGGGCTCAGGCCGCGATCAGCCGGTCGGCCTCGGCCCGCGCCCACGCCTCGGCGTGCGCGATCGCCTCGAGCGACAGCCCGGCGCTCTCGTGGGCGTCGACCACGCGCTCGACGGTGTCGAGGATGTCGAGGTAGCCGATGCGCCCCGCGTGGAACGCGAGCACGGCCTGCTCGTTGGCGGCGTTGAACACCGCGGGGTAGGTCGTGCCCGCCTCGCCGACCCGCTTGGCCAGGGCGACCGCGGGAAAGACCACGTCATCGAGGGGCTCGAACGTCCACGTCGAGGCGGTCGTCCAGTCGAGAGGCGCGCCGACGCCGGCCACCCGGTGCGGCCAGTCCAACCCCAGTGAG
>CALRZA010000139.1:0-5797 GCA_943372535.1 Auritidibacter sp. Marseille-P8566 | reverse complement strand
TCCTCTGAGTCCTCGGCGCTCCCACGCTTGGCGCGGTTGCCGATCACGACGCTGCTCGGTCCGTTCAGGTCGATGCAGAGCATCCCGTCCTGTTCGTAGGGCTTGTAGCGGCGACTCTCCACGGTGTCGATCTCGTAGAACTGGGTGAAGGCCGTCGCCGAGAGAACCACCTGACCGGTGTCGCGTGCGGACTGCGCACGAATCGTGTAGGCGTGGGACTCCGACGAGGGTCGCAGGGCGATAACGTGAGCATCCTTGTCGAACAGCAACTCGACAGTCTCGGGCTCACCGATGAGCTTGTGAGCGGCCTTGTTGATCGAGAAGATGCCTCTCTTCTGGATGGTCACGCTTGGCGCCTTTGCCAGCGGGGCCATGCGCTTGTCGAAGACTTCGAATCCCATGGTGACTCCTTTCTTGGGGATGTCTTAATTGTATCATCTGCGACCGACAAGAGCTCAGGCGGCGGTTTCTAAGTTTTCAATTGCAACCTTAGTTCATTGCGTATGCATGGAAATCAGCTCGAAATCCAGCGAAATCAGGCCGAATCCGGCCAATTTCGGGCGATTTCTGAGCAATTTAGTTGGAATGCAACGAGTTGGCTCACTTGTGTTCATTGGAAGTTGGCTTGGAAAAGTGTTTTGAAACGCGCGTGTCGGCCCTAAATGCGGCGCTCTGGCGGCCCGAAATTGCGAGACGCGATATCTAGCGCAATTCGAAATCTGTGGGCTCCATGTGACGTGGAGGCGCCGCAAACACCACGGCGAGCGAATGGCGGAGTGCCGTAGAATTGAAATGCGGACGACGCCCCAGTCGAGGGCGTCTCGAATGGCGTCAGGCGGCTAGAAGGCCGCAACCCCCCCTCACACACGGATATGGTTCGCCTGGTGAACCATACGAAGGCCCTTGCCGACCTCGGTTCTCAAAATCGCTGCTGGCAGAAGGGCCAGGCCCGATCAAAGGGCCTTCCTATGCCGCACTCTCAATACCCCTGGCTTCGCCACAAGCGCCGCGACCTTGACGACGTGCAACTGGTTGGCGCTCGGGCGTGGATCGCACTGCCCGGGGGACCGCCGGCCAACGCTGCTCCGTCGGCTCACATCTCGAACCTCTCGGACCTGACACGCGACATCAACGAGTCGTAGACTCACCCGGATGCGGTGGGCCTGTCCGGCAGGCCGAAATCTGGAAAAGAGCAGGTCAAAAATTTGTCAAAATCTAGGTTTTGACGAGGCGGTTCCCAACCAGAAGCGGGCCATCGCTACACGACTGCTGCTCACGAATAAGCTGTGGGCATGATGGCGCTGAGAATTGAGCTGCGCGGGGTAACGCTGGGCATCGACCAAAGCGAGCACGCGATCGAAGGAGCTCCAATGTCGGCGCGCGAGGTCGGCGCTGTCGCAGGATCCGCACGCGTCGCGCGCATCGCGACTGCCGACGGGATGCGAATGGACGTCGGCGTGTGTTCATGGCCGATGGCTGACGGTGGGCTCGAGTACGACATCCGCCTGCTCGACTTCTGGTCGGGTGCCGATGACTACCGGCGCTTAGAGCGTGCCGGCAAGATGTCGCTTGCGCAGTCTGGCGACTACCGCGTAGGGATCCTGCGCGCGATGGCGTATGGCGAGCACGAGTGGCCGACACTCCAGTCGGTTAGCTGGGAGGCACTTGACCGCTTGGCTGGCACCGACGCGGCCGCGCTGCTGCGACAGCACGGCGCAAAGACGGGCCCCGTCATCGAGCTGAACCCGGCGGCGAAACGCTACAGGGATGCGCCGGGCTTCTCCATCGGCGACGACCCGACTGCGGCCTTCGTGGCGTTCGCGATCACGCGCGTCATGCCGATCGCCCGTGGCTTCGGCAAGCCCGGCCTGGAGCCTCTGCACGCATGATTCAGGTCAGGGTCGAGATGCCGGAGCAAGACAGCTACGGCGAGATCATGAAGGGCTACCTCTCGCTCATGCGCGGTCTCGGCATCGATCTTCATGCGCGATGCGATGTGCGGCTTTCCGACCTGGACGGCCCAGAATGGTGGGCCGACCTCGAGGCGGAGCGGCGTAGTGAGGGAATCTGGAAGGGGCGCATCAACCCGCAAGATCCGAGCGTGCTGCTCCCCGAATACTTCAAGAGTGCTGACTCCCCGCTCAGGCGAGCTCTCTCCGGCAAGCCCGACTCGGTGGCGATGGCGAAAAAGCTGCACTATGCACGCAACACCTGGCTGCATTTCAGTGAGACGGCAGGCGCCGCACAGCTGGAAGAGGTTGCAGGTTTCGTCAAGCAGTTCGCCAGCATGAACGGTCTCCCGATCGACGCGTTGGCCAGCCGCATGGTCCGTCGGCTGCAGCGCATTCGGACCGGCCAGTACCGGCCCTTCAGCGACATCATCAGGAAGTGGCAGATCGATAACGACGTGACCCCGCTTCCGGATGGGGAACCCGAAGCCGCCGAAGGCAGGAAGCCCACCGAGCCCGCCGATGAGCTCCCTCCCATGGCGGTCCCCGAAGACGAGGTTCGAGATCCCGATGTGATCGACGTCGAGGCCCCCGCCATCGAGCGCCGCCCCGCTATCGGCGCCCGCTGGTCGGGCGAGATTCCCACCATCCGGTTCGTCCCGAGCGCGATCGGTGACCTTGTGGATCCCGCCACGGGCGACGGCCTTCGCACTCGTGTTGACGCCGATGGATGGCCCCGCAAACGCCGCCTCTGGCTCGCCCCGCGCCCGCTCGGCGGCATCTGGGTAGACGAGAGCGATGGCGCAGTCGGTGGCTTCGTAGACAACGTGCCGCGCCTGCTCGGCTACCTTGGCGACGAACCAGACGACGGTTTGGCCCGCGGCTTCCTCACCCCGCGATACTACGAGGCCATCGAAGGCCGAATCGTCGACCTCGATTCGGGCATCGCTCTGCTGGACGCCGTGCCCGCCGATGACCGCGACCAAGCCGAGCAGCTTCAGGCCGACGTGCTCGCCGCCGCCTCTGGGCAGGCGGGTCTGCGCCTCAGCACCTACGGCGACCTTGTCGCCGTCACCGACCAGGGCGCGGTGCGCGTCGCCGTGGTCGAGCCCGAGCAGTGGTTCCCGAGCCACCTCGCATGATCAACCACCACGGCAGTGTCGGTGCACCCTGCGAGACTGATCGACTTGCTTCTGGCCGGAGAAGATTGGACACCCCATGAGTGAAGCCCTCGACCTCGAAGGCGTGCGCAGCGTCCCTTGGAAGGATGCGCTTGCGGACGGAGCCAAGGCTCACGAAGTGCACTTCGGCCGCGACACTACCGGCGTCGGGGAGGTCCAGATCGCGGTGGCAGGGGTGTCGAACCGGCCGACCAAGGCCCAGCTGGCGGCGATGTGGGCCACTCGAGGCACCAAGACGGCGATGCCCGTCGTCGTGGCCGCGGTCGGCGCCGAGGGAGTCTGGCTCTTCTGCCAAAACACCTCGGCCGATCCGCTCGGGCCATTGCCGCACGCGCGAGCGGCACAGCAACTGCAGGCGATCCTGGACGAGCCCGACGGCATCCGCGCCACCCAGCGCATCCGCGCCATCGAGCAGGCGTACGACACGATCGGTGCCGCAGGGTTCTCGAACCACTTCCTGTTCGCGGCCTATCACCTGCAGCGGGATGTCCCGCGCCGGGCCGACTGGGTCGTAAACGCCGAGCGTGCGGCGGAGATCGCGCCCAAGCGCGGCCGCGACCTCATCACTGCGCTCGGTTTCACTGCTGACGATGCCGCCGGCGGTGCTCTCGTGCTCCGCAGCTCCGCCGGGTCGCGCCGCGCCATCGCCGTGCTCCTCGACGAATCCGAGCACTTCGACCAGAAGAGTCCGCGATACCAGCTCTCACCGGTCGCACACGGCCTCGAGCTGGCGAAGCGTGAAGACGTGCAGTGGGTCATTGTCATGCGACAGGCCACTTTGCGTCTATACCCCGGCCGCGACGGCGTAGGCGTCGGCCAGCGCGGCCAGTCCGAGACCTACTTCGAGCTCGACCTGGCATTTCTCGACGCCGAGTTCGCCGCCTTGCTTCCGCTCGTCTTCTCGGCCGAGGCCCTGGAGAAGGGTGGCTCGACCGACCAGATCCTCGACGGTTCGGGCCGCTATGCGGCGGACCTCGGTACGCGCCTTCGTGACCGCGTCTACCTCGAGGTCGTGCCGCTCCTAGCGGTAGCGGTCGCTCAACGCCTTCCCGCACTCGGCCGCGCCATCGACCAGGAGGGCCTGACGCTGGCCTATCGGCTGGCCATGCGCATCCTGTTCCGTCTGCTGTTTCAGGCCTACGGCGAGGCGACTGAGCTGCTGCCCGCCGGGCGCAACAAGGAGTACGACTCCAACAGCCTCCAGCACTTCGTGCAGTCCGCCCTCACCGCCGACGTTGACGCTTTCTCCGACACCGCGTCGTCAATCTGGCTCGACCTCGTACAGGTGTGGGACGCGATCTCACAGGGCAACCCCCGTTGGGAGGTGCCCGCATACGGCGGTGCGCTATTCGACCCCGAGACCGACGAGGGCCAGCTGCTGCAGAAGATCACGCTGCCGGACGGAGTGCTGGGCCCGGCGCTTAGCGCGATGCTCATCGAGGTCACGGGCGAGGGCGTGCCCGGTCCAGTCGACTTCCGCTCGCTACAGGTGCGCGAGTTCGGCACGATCTACGAGGGACTACTCGAGTCCTCGCTCTCGCTGGCCGAGAATGACCTCGCTCTCGACAGCAAAGGTGTCTACATTCCCGCCACGGGCGAAACGGAAGTCGTAGTCCCTGCCGGTCGGGTCTACTTCCACTCCACTTCGGGTGAGCGCAAGGCAACCGGCTCGTACTACACCCCCAAGATCGTGGTCGACCACCTCATCGAACGGTCGGTCGAACCGGCGCTGGATGCTCACCTCCAGCGCGTTCGAGAACTCATGCAGTCCGGCCGCGAGCATGACGCCGCCGCGCTCTTCTTCGACTTCCGCGTCGCTGACCTCGCCATGGGGTCAGCGCACTTCCTCGTCGCCGCGGTCGACAAGATCGAGCGCGGCATGCGCGACTTTCTGACCGCGACTCCCGTGCCGGGAGTGCGCGCCGAGTTGCAGCGTCTCGCCGAGACCGCGCGGGCTGCACTCGGTGCGGACGTTCAGGCGGCCGAGGCAATCACCGAGGCGCAGCTTCTTCGCCGCCAGGTTGCGCGCCGCTGCATCTACGGACTGGACATCAATCCGCTTGCGGTCGAGCTCTCGCGGCTCGCGCTCTGGATCCACACGTTTGTGCCCGGCCTTCCGATGTCGAGCCTCGACCACGGCCTAGTGCTCGGAAACTCGCTGACCGGCATCGGAACGATCGACGAGGCGATCGACGCGCTCGCCGTCGGTGAACTCCTCGCTCCCTTGATCAAGGAGCCGCTCGACGCCGCTCGGGAATTGCTCGTGGAGTACGCGAACGCGAGCGAGGCCGATAGGTCGGAGGTCGCGGCTGGTGCCGCGATGCTCGCCCGAGCTCAATTTGCAGCCGCGCCTGCGAAGAATGTGTTCGACGTGGCCGTCGCGATGCGCCTCGGTGTAGTGAAGGCAGCTTCTGCCTTCACCCAAGATGATATCGACGAGCTTGCTGCCGAGACTGAGGTGCAGAAATCGATCGGCGCGATCAATCCCGCCCACATGCCATACCTGTTCCCCGAGGTTTTCTTGCGCGAGAATCCCGGGTTCGACTGCCTGGTTGGTAATCCGCCATGGGAGAAGCTTCACGTTGAAGAGCATCAGTGGTGGGGCCTTCGTATTCCGCGGTTGCGGAGCATGCCGCAAGCGAAGCGAATCGAGGCGCTGGCTCAGTT
>CALRZA010000138.1:0-5825 GCA_943372535.1 Auritidibacter sp. Marseille-P8566 | reverse complement strand
CCAGGCGGTGCGCAGGCCCGCGCGCGCCCGGTGGGCGAGCACGGCCGTCGCGTTGGGCGTCATACCGAGGTACCCCGAGATCTCGGTGGGGCCCATGCCCTCCACCGCGCTGTACCAGAGCACGGCCTGCCACCGCTCCGGCAGCGACTTGAAGGCCTCGAGCGCGAAGTCGCGATCCGTGGAGGCCACGACCGGGTCATCCACAGTGCCGGGGTCGACGAGGTGGTCGAGCTCGTCGCTCGCGCTCTCCTTCGAGCGGGTGGCCCACCGCCGCGCGACGTTGCCGATCGTCGTGATGAGGTAGGGGCGGAAGCCGGCCCGCGGACCGCCGCCGCGCTTCATCGTCGCGAGGATGCGGGCGAACGACTCCGCGACGATGTCGTCGGGATCGGCGACGTCGAAGTAGCGCCGGGCGATCGCGGTGCCGATGCCGCGGTGGCGCGCGAAGAGCTCGCCGTAGGCGGCGGCGTCACCGTCGCGCACGAGGTCGACGAGCTCGTCGTCGGAGCGCGCGGACAGACGATGGTCGTGTGCCGCGGGCAGGTCGGGGACGGACGGGGGAGGAGTCATTGCGGGAGACCTCGGGGGGAGAGATGGATCGGGTGTCACCCAGTACGACTCACGAAGCTGAAAAGGATTACGGGTTCTCCCAGAGTTCCCGCCCCCAGTTCGGGGCCTCGGCAGATCCTCAGGTTCGCGAGGCCAGCAGGGCCCCGAGCGCCGCCGTGTCGACGACGTGCCAGTGCTCCGAGATGACGCCGCCGACGACCCGGTAGGTGTCGGCGAACGCGACCTCGGCCGCCGGGGCCGACCCGGCCGCGGGGGCGACGAGGCGCGAGCGCACCGCGACGTGCTCGCCCGCGGCGACGACGGCATCCACGACGTAGGAGGCGTCAGGAAGGGCCGACCACAGGCCGTCGAGTTTCGCCGTGACGCCGGTGAGACCGTGATCGTCGCCCTGCGCGTCGTGGTCGATGAAGCTCTCGGCGAGGAAGCGGGCCACCCCGCCGGTGTCGTGGGAGGGTCCGAGCACCGTGGCGAAGAATTCGAGAACGACCTCGGCGTTCGCGCGGGCGGCGTCGCTGTCGGCGACGACGGGGGAGTCAGGCATGGAGTGCTCCGATGATCTCGGCGAGGCGCTCGGGCTGCTCCTCGTGGATGTTGTGGCCCGCGTCGAGTGCGATGACCTGCGCGTCGGGCATCCGCTGCCGGAACTGCGCCAGCAGGTCGGCGTTGACGAGCCCGTGGGTGCCGTAGACCAGCGTCGTCGGAACGGTGATCGCGTCGAAGGCGGCCCAGGTGGCACTGAAGTCGCTGTCGAACACGGTGACGCCCTCGAGCGTGCCGAGGTGGTACTTCCAGGTGACGGTGCCGTCGGCGAGCACGGTGGTGTTGAGCTCGACGCTGCGTGCGATGTCGGCGGGCGTCGGGCCGAAGCCGAGCGCGAGGGCGCGGTCGACGATCGCCTGCCGGGACGGGTACACCCGCGGGCCTGCCATGAAGTCCTTCACGGGGTTCGGCCCGGCGAAGGAGGCGTTGGAGAACGGCAGCGACTCCACGAGCAGCAGCGAGGAGACGAGCTCGGGATGCGTCGCCGCGACGACCGCGGCCACGAGCCCGCCGAGGGAGTGCCCCACGAGCGGCCGAGCCCCTGCGTCCAGCGCGGGCAGAGCGCTCGCGATCGTCGCGCCGCTCGCCTCGGGCGTGTAGTCGAGGTCGGCGCGCCAGGCCGAGTCGCCGTGGCCCGGGAGGTCGAGGGCCAGCGCGGGCCGAGCGAGGTGCAGCAGGGTGACATCCCACGCGTGGGCGTTGAGGCCGGCGCCGTGCAGGAGGGTGACCGCGGGCGCGGCGTCACCCCAGCGCAGGCCGGAGACGAGCCCGTCGGGGGTGGGGGTGCTCACCCGGGTGACCGACGGCATCCGCACGCCGATCGAGGCCGCTTGGTCGGGCAGGAACCGGAACTCGCTCACGGCACCAGTGAATCACCGGGCAGGGTGCTGCGGCTAGCGCCAGGTCGGTAGCCACCAGTGGGCGCGGAGGTAAGTGAAGTCGATCGTCTGGCCCGTCCAGAGCGGCCAGTAGAACACGCTGATGAGCGAGGCGAGGGCGAGGAAGATGCCGACCGTGCGCAGGCCGCTCGTGCGGCGATCCCAGGGATCATGGCGGGTGCCCAGGATGATGCCGATCACCGCCGTGAGGGCGAGCAGCAGGTAGGGCTCGAAGGCGATCGTGTAGAACTGGAACACCGTGCGGTTGAGGTAGAGCAGCCACGGCAGGTATCCCGCCCCGAGGCCGAGCAGGATCAGCCCGACGCGCCACTCGCGGTAGCGCACCAGGCGGTAGACGAGGTAGACGGCCGCCGCGGTCGCCGCCCACCAGATGAGCGGGTTGGCGATGCCCGTGATCGAGGCCCCGCAGGTCGTGAACGCGCAGCCGTTCTCGCCGAGGCTCGAGCCCTGGTACCACATGCTCGTGGGGCGGATCATCAGCAGCCACGTCAGCGGGTTCGCCTGGTAGCCGTGCGGCCGGTTCTCGCCGACGTGATAGTTGTACACCGACGACTGGAAGTGCCAGAGGCTCTGCAGGCTCGTCGGCACCCAGGCGAGCGGGCCCGTCCACGCGTTGCCGGGCTGCTCGGCCCAGTCGCGGTCGTAGCCGTTGTCGGTGACGAGCCAGCCCGTCCAACTCGCGAGGTACACGGCGAGCGCCGCCGGCACCGTGAGCAGGAACGAGACGGGCGCCTGGCGGAAGATCGTGCCGGAGAACCAGAACGGGATGCCGGCCCGGCGGCGGGCGAGCATGTCGACGACGACGGAGTAGACGGCGAACGCCGCGAGGAAGTAGAGCCCGCTCCACTTGACGGCGGCGGTCGCCCCGAACGCGAGGCCCGCGGCGATGAGCCAGGGCCGCCACCAGAGAGCCGGACCCCAGTCGGTGCCGCGGCCGGCATCCTGTCGTCGCCCGATCCAGGCGGCGAGGCGCACGGCCGTCCACTGCCGGTCGAGCAGGATGCACAGGAACCCGACGAGCGCGAAGAACATCACCATGGTGTCGAGCAGGGCGACGCGGCTCATGACGATGGCGTTGCCCTCGATCGCGAAGAGGAATCCCGCGATCGTCGTCAGCAACCGCGAACCGAACAGGCGCTCGGCGACGACCATGATGAGCACGACCGCGAGGATGCCGACGAGCGCGGTCGCGATGCGCCAGCCGACCGGGTTGTCGGCTCCGACGATCGCCATGCCGAGGCCGATGATCCACTTGCCGAGCGGGGGGTGCACGACGAACGACGGGTCGGTCAGGAAGACGTCGGTCTGCCCGCCGACGAAGAGCGCGTCCGCCTCGGCGGGCCACTGAGCCTCGTAGCCGAGATTGAACAGCGTCCAGGAGTCCTTGACGTAGAAGGTCTCGTCGAAGACGAGCTCGGGCGGGTGGCCGAGGCCCCAGATGCGGGTGATCGCGGCGATGCCGACGACGCCCGCGGGGGCCGCGATCCGCAGCCCTCGGCGCACGGAGTCCGACCGAGCGGCCCACCACTCGTCGAGGCGCGAGCCGGTTCTCTCGGGCGCCTCGGCGAGCTCCGCGTCGACAGCCGCCGGGCGTTCGGCATCGAGGATCTCGTCGAAGTCGCGCGCCACCCCGCCATGCTAACGGCGCGAGGGCTGGGAGGATGGAGTGTGATCATCCTCGCGGCGACGCCCATCGGCAATCTCGGGGATGCGTCGGCCCGGCTCATCGAGGCCCTCACCACCGCCGAGGTCATCGCGAGCGAGGACACCCGCACGACGATCCACCTCATGCGCGCTCTCGGCATCGAGAACCGCCCGCGCCTGATCGCCCTGCACGAGCACAACGAGACTCACAAGGCGGCTGAGCTCGTGGAGCTCGCGCGCGACAGCGACCTGCTCGTCTTGAGCGACGCCGGGATGCCCGCGATCAGCGATCCCGGATTCCCCCTCGTGCAGGCGGCCGCCGCCGCCGGTGTCACGGTCACCGCGATCCCCGGACCGAGCGCCGTGCTCACCGCGCTCGCCGTCTCGGGACTGCCCACCGACCGCTTCACCTTCGAGGGCTTCCTGCCGCGCAAGGGTCGGGTCGGCTACTTCCGCGGCCTCGCCCGCGAGGAGCGCACCATGGTGTTCTTCGAGAGCCCCAACCGTCTCGGGGCGGCGCTCGCCGATCTCGCGACCGCGCTCGGCGCCGACCGCCGCGTCGTCGTCTGCCGGGAGCTGACCAAGCTGCACGAGGAGGTCGCGCGTGGCACGGCCACCGAGCTCGCCGAGCGGTTCGCGGAGGGCGCGCGCGGCGAGATCTGCCTCGTCGTCGAGGGGGCACCGGCGGCCATCGCCGACCTGCCGAGCGGGGTCGCTCAGGTGCTCGCGCTCGTCGAGGGCGGGGCCAAGCTCAAGGACGCCAGCGCCGAGGTCGCGGAGGCGACGGGGCTCAGCAAGCGCGACCTCTACGAAGGGGCGCTCGCCGCGCGCTGACCGGGCTTGACCGGGTCCGTCGCGCTCAGAGCTCGCTGATCGCGCCGCCGGCGACGACCGCGCCGATGACGACGAGCAGGATGCCCATGACGACCGAGTGGTTCGCCGTGAGCCACGTGCGCAGCCGCTCGAGCGCGGGCCGCATGCGGTCGGGAGCCGCGGCGAACGCGAGCACGGGAACCGCGGTGCTCAGGCACGCGACGAGGATGAACGCCGCGGCCACGAGCACGGTCTCGCCGGTGCCGATGGCCGCGCCACCGATCGTGATGCCGAGCGGGATCGCGAGCGCCAGTTCCTTGGGGTTGGTCACGCTCAACACGATCGCGAGCCCGAAGCTCTTGGCGGGAGAGAAGCTGTCGATCGCCGACATCCACCCGGGCAGTTTCGGTTCGACCCCGGCGGGCTTCGGCCGCCACTTCGTGAGGCCCAGCACGAGCAGGGCGAGGCCGAGCACGAGCTTGACGATGCTCGGGATGCCCGTGCCGCTCGCCAGCGCATAGAGCGCCTCGGCGGCGACGATGACGATCGTCAGAACGATCGCGATGCCGAGAACGCGCCCCGCGAGGAACGCGAGACCGGCGGACCGCCCGCGCGGCGACATCAGCAGCAGCACCGCGGCGATGAGCGGGAACGGGCTCAGTGCCACGCCGACGCCGAGCGGGAGGGCGTGTCCGATGACGTCGCCGAGGGTGAGGTCCATGGCGCCACCCTAGCGACGCCAGGGGCGCGGTAACAGGGGCGGCGGCATCCGTAGACTTGACCCCATGCCCGCCGGCGACTCCTTCTACATCACCACGCCCATCTTCTACGTGAACGATGTGCCCCACATCGGGCACGCCTACACGGAGGTGGCGGCGGATGTGCTCGCCCGCTGGCACCGTCAGCGCGGCGAGGACACCTGGCTGCTCACCGGCACCGACGAGCACGGGCAGAAGATCCTGCGCACCGCCGTCGCCAACGACACGACCCCGCAGGCGTGGGCGGACAAGCTCGTCGAGGACGCGTGGAAGCCGCTGCTGGCGACCATCGACATCCGCAACGACGACTTCATCCGCACGACGGAGCCGCGGCACGAGAAGGCCGTCGCGCTCTTCCTGCAGAAGCTCTACGACGACGGGCACATCTACTCCGGCGAGTACGAGGGCTACTACTGCGTCGGCTGCGAGGAATACAAGCAGCTGGACGACCTGATGGAGACGCCCGACGGCGACTTCGCCGGTCAGCTGGTGTGCCGCATCCACGGCCGCCCGGTGGAGGTGCTCAAGGAGAAGAACTACTTCTTCCGCATGAGCGCGTTCGAGCAGAAGCTGCTCGACCTCTACGAGAACACCGACTTCG
>CALRZA010000137.1:0-5848 GCA_943372535.1 Auritidibacter sp. Marseille-P8566 | reverse complement strand
GTCGAGCACGGCCTGCGTGCTGAGTCCGTGCCGCTGAGCGATGCCCGAGATGGTGTCACCGCTCACGACGCGGTAGGAGGCGGCGACCGGCGCCGGGGCGGCCTCGGGAGCGGGCGCGAGGGGCGTCACCGAGGCGACACTCTCGGCGTCGAGGATGCCGGGGCCGGGGATCGCAATGGTCTGCCCGGGGTAGATGATGCTCTCCCAGCCCAAGCCGTTCGCGGTCAGGATGGAGAGCGTCGATACTCCCGCTCGGGCGGCGATCGCGCTGATGGTGTCGCCCGCGACGATCGTGTAGCGGCCCGCCTCCGACGACTCGGGAGCACTGGCGACCGGGGGGACCGGCCCTGAGCTGGTGAGTCGCAGGATCTGACCGGGGAAGATGAGCGTCGACCAGTCGAGGCCGTTGAGGGCGAGGACTGACGCGGTGGACAGCCCGAAGCGACCGGCGATGTCGCTCACGGTGTCGCCGGCGACCACCTGGTAGGTCGCCGGAGCCAGCGCGGCGGTGCGCGTCAGGGCGGCGCCGGTCGTCTTGATCGCGGTGTTGGCGGCCTGGACGGCGTGCCGCAGGGCGCCGGCCATACCCTTGGGTTTGGCCGGCGCGGGCGCCGCGATCGCGGGCTCGACCGGACCGGTCAGTGTCATGGCGGCGAGCGTGCCGACGAGCAGCAGGGGCACCGTGTGGCGAGCGGCACGCAGAGCGAGGTCGCCGCGACCGGCGTCGACCGACGGCATGAGACCGTCAAAGACCGCGTGAGCACGGGTCTGGTGCGGTGCCTCGTTCATCGGTTCTTCCCTCTTCCCCCACGGCACCCCCGCACTGCGGGAATCCGGCCGGTCACCGTGGAAAAGTCACCATCACAGTGACACGGCTGAATACTACTGTCAATCATCGTGATTATTGTGATTTCAATTAACATGTCGGAAACAAATCGCGTCCGCACCGCCTCCGGGCTCTCGTGGCGTCACCGTGGCACAGTGGAGCTGTGACCGAGACACCCGATGTGACGTGGCTGACGATTCCCGACCTGACCGAGATCCTCGGCCTCAAGGTCTCGCAGGTTCGACGTCTCATCGAGGACCGCTCGCTGCTGGCCCGCCGTGTCGACGGGGTCTGGAAGGTTCCGGCGCTGTTCATCGTCGACGGCGAACCCATGCACGAGCTCAAGGGAACGCTGGTCGTTCTCGCCGACGCCGGCTTCACCGACGACGAGGCGATGAACTGGCTGCTCAGCGACGAGGAGAGTCTCGGCACGACCCCGGTGGCCGCACTGCTCGCCGGCCGCAAGGCCGAGGTGCGACGGGTCGCTCAGGCGCTCGGCTTCTGACCGACGCGCCGTGCCGCTCAGGCGGTGCGGCGGGTGACGGTGTCGGCCAGCTGCAGAAGCTGGGCCCGCGCGGACGGCGCGAGCGGGGCATCCCGCACGGCAGCCGTCGCCAGCGCCACGTTGTGATCGATGATCTTCTCGACCTCGGCCACGGCGCCGCAGTCGCGCAGGGCGGTGCGGATCATCTCGATCTGCTGCCCGTCGAGAGTGGGGTCGCCGAGCAGTTCGTCGACGAGCGTGCGGGTGGACGTCGAGAGCATCGTGCGGGCCAGGGCGATGAGCACGGTGCGCTTGCCCTCGCGCAGGTCGTCGCCAGCCGGCTTGCCCGTGACCACCGGATCTCCGAAGACCCCGAGGAGGTCATCCCTCAACTGGAAGGCGACGCCGAGGGGCAGGCCGAAGGCTCGCAGCGAGGCGAGCTGAGCCGCGGTCGCGCCGCCGAGGGCCGCGCCGATCGCGAGCGGCGCTTCGATCGAGTACTTCGCCGACTTGTAGACGATGACGCGGTGGGCGCGAGTCAGCGCGCTCTCCTGCGGGTAGGTCGCCCACGCGTTCTCCTCGAGGATGTCGAGGTACTGACCGGCGGTCACCTCGGTGCGCATGGTGGAGAACTCGGCTCGGCCGGCGAGGCCTGCCGCCGGATTCGGCAGCAGGGCGGTTCCCTGGTCGAAGAGCTCGTCGCTCCAGCCCAGCAGCAGGTCGCCGAGCAGGAGAGCGGATGACGTGCCGTAGTTCGCTGCCGACCCGTGCCAGCCGCCCGCGGTGTGCCGAGCCTCGAACCGGCGGTGGGCGGAGGGGGCACCGCGGCGTGTGTCGGACTTGTCCATGATGTCGTCGTGCACGAGCGCGGCGGCGTGGAACACCTCGAGCGCGGTCGCGGCCAGCAGCACGCCCGGAAGCTCGTCAGAGGTCGCCTCTCCGGGCAGCGGGTCGAATCCGCCCGGCAAGCCGGTCGCGGCCTGCCAGCCCCAGTAGCAGAACAGCGCTCGGAACCGCTTGCCGCCGGCGAGGAAGCTGCCGGCCACATCAGTCACCTCGGCGAGCTCGGGCGCGATCGCGGTCAGTTCCGCCGTGCGCGCGGCAAGGAACTCGTCGATTCTCAGTTGAATGAGGTCAACTAACCGCGTACTCTCAGGCATCCGTCTAGCCTAGCGATCCGCTGGGGGCGTACTATAGGTCTTCCACGCGTGACCGCCCGAGTCGAAGGGACGAGGATGCCACTTTCCGAACAAGAGCAGCGCCTCCTCGAGGAGATGGAGCGAAGCCTCTATCAGAACGACGCCGACTTCGTCGCGACGGTCAACCCTCGCCGCGGCAAGCCCAACTACCGCGTCCTCGCCGTCGGCGTGCTCGTCGCGGTGCTCGGTGTCGTGACTCTCGTCGCCGGCGTCATCATCCAGCAGCCCCTCGTGGGCGTTCTCGGCTTCGCCGTGATGTTCACCGGCGTGCTGCTCGCGGTCACTCCTCCCCGTTCCTCCACGGCGGCCCCGGCTGCGCGCCCCACCAAGCGGGCGTCGGGGGGATCGCGCTTCATGGACTCGCTCAACGACCGGTGGGACAAGCGCCAGGACGGTCGCTCCTAGCTCCACCGCGCTCCACTTCTCGGGCCAGCCTTCGGGCTGGCCCTTTTTTCGTGCCCGACGCGGTCGCGAAACGGTGAATCGAGCGAAATCTCCTCCACCCTCCTCCACCTCAATAATCCCTGTGTTTGCTGGGCACTTCACCCGCAGATCACCCCAGTTCGGGCAAAACTCATTGAATGGTGGCGCAAAGTGGAGTAAAGTGGAGCACACCTGAATCCGGGCCGGAGCGAAAAGGGGGAGCCGCCGTGTTTCTTGGCACCCACGCCCCCAAGCTCGACGACAAGGGGCGCATCATCCTTCCGGCCAAGTTCTGGGATGAGCTCGCTGCCGGCGTCGTCATCACCCGCGGTCAGGAGCGTTGCCTCTACGTGTTCAGCACGCGGGAGTTCGAGACGCTGCACGAGAAGATCCGTCAGGCCCCCGTCACGAGCAAGCAGGCCCGCGACTTCCTGCGCCTGTTCCTCTCCGGGGCCAACCAGGAGACCCCCGACTCGCAGCGTCGCGTCACGATCCCCGCCGCTCTGCGCCAGTACGCCGGCCTCGACCGCGACCTCACGGTCATCGGCGCGGGCAACCGGGCCGAGATCTGGGACACCGAGGCCTGGAACACCTACTACGAGAACGCCGAGAGCGACTTCGTCAACACCGCGGAGGAGGTGATCCCGGGACTCTTCTGACGCCCCGACGAGCTGACTCCCAGCCGGCGGCCCTGACTTTCTTCCCCGATGTCAGGTCTTACCGGATGGGGATCAGCTCCGCCGGAGCCCGACCCGATCACCATGACCGAGAACGCCATCCACACCCCCGTCATGCTCGAGCGCACGCTCGAGCTGCTCGCCCCTGCCCTCGAGCGGCCGGGCGCGATCGTCGTCGACGCCACTCTCGGTATGGGCGGACACTCCGCCGCGATGCTGGAGCGCCACCCGGGGCTGACGCTCGTGGGGATCGACCGCGACACCGATGCCCTGGCCATCGCGGGGGAGCGGCTGGCGCCGTTCGCCGACCGCATCCACCTCGTCAAGGCGGTCTACGACGAGATCGGCGCCGTTCTCGCCGGGCTCGGGATGCCGCGGGTCGCCGCCATCCTGTTCGATCTGGGCGTGTCGTCGCTCCAGCTCGATCGCGTCGAGCGCGGCTTCTCGTACTCGCAGAACGCGCCCCTCGACATGCGCATGGATGCGACCAGCGAGCGCACGGCCGCGGGCATCATCGCGACCTACAGCGAGTCGGAGCTGCGCCGGATCTTCTACGAATACGGTGACGAGAAGCTCGCCCCGCGCTACGCCAGCCGCATCGTGCAGCGTCGCGAGGAGGCGCCGCTCGAAACGTCGGCGCAGCTCGTCGAGGTGATCATCGCCGCGACGCCCGCCGCCGCGCAGCGCGCCGGACACCCGGCCAAGCGCGTGTTCCAGGCCCTGCGGATCGAGGTCAACCAGGAGCTCGCCGTCCTCGAGCGCGCGGTCCCGGATGCGGTCGACGCCCTCGAGGTCGGAGGTCGTCTCGTCGTGCTGGCCTACCAGTCGCTCGAGGACCGCATCGTCAAGCGCGTGCTGCAGGCTCGCGCTGCCTCGACCGCGCCGCGGGGACTGCCCGTCGAACTTCCGGAGCACCGCCCCGAACTGCGCCTGCTCGTGCGCGGCGCCGAACTGGCGTCCGACGACGAGCGCGCGGCGAACCCGCGCTCGGCGCCCGTGCGCCTGAGGGCCGCCGAACGACTGCGGGAGGTCGCGTGAGCAACCTCGCCTATGCGGCTCCGCGCCGTCGTCCCACTGAGCCGGTCCCGCGTCCGCACATCGAGATCGCGCCGTCGCGCGAGCAGCGCCGTGCCCGCCCGACGGTCGCCTACGCCGTCATCACGGTCGCGAGCCTGTTTGTGATCTTCGCCGCCCAGCTGCTGCTGAGCATCGTCGTCTCCGACGGCGCGTACCAGATCGCGACGCTGCAGAGTCAGCAGAAAGAACTGCTGCGGTCGCAGGAGGCCCTGACCGAGAGCCTTGACCTGGCCGCGAGCTCGCAGAACCTCGCGATCAACGCGACCCACCTCGGGATGGTCCCCGCGGGCAGCCCACTGTTTCTCGACCTCGAGACCGGGGCCGTCATGGGGGCGCCCGGGGCTGATGCTCTCGCCAGCCCGGGATGTGGCGCGAACTGCAACCTGATCGCCAACGACCTTCTCACCGGCATGGTGCCGGTGAGCAAGACGCCCACGCCTCCGGCGGGTTCATCGGCAGCAACCAACCCGACGACGCCGGGTGCCGCTCCGGCCACCCCTGCGCCTGCCCCGGCCCCGATCACGGCGCTTCCCGCGCCCGTGACCCACTGAGGCTGCCGTGAGAACCCGTCGCAGTCGCGTGCGCATCTCGTTCGCCGTGCTTCTTGTCTTCGCGGTCACGGCGGTGTTCCTCGTGCGCCTGGTCGACATCCAGATCGTTCAGGCCGCGGAGCTCAATGCCGAGTCGCTGTCGAAGCGGGCGCAGGAGCTCGTCACTTACGGCGAGCGCGGGGCGATCGTCGACCGCACCGGCGCGGCGCTCGCGTCGAGCGTCGATCGCTACGACATCACCGCGTCGCCGCGCAGTGCCCTCTCGCGCACCAACGCGGCGGTCGTCGTGCCGGAGGATCTCGCCCGCATCGCCGCTCTCACCGGCCAGGATCCCGCGGCGCTCTACGCCGCGATCACGGCCGACCCGGCCTCCGACTTCACGTACCTCGCGCAGGGCGTCACCCTCGAGGTCTTCCAGGCCGTTCGCGAGCTCGACATCCCGTGGGTGTACTTCGAGCTTCGCCCGAGCCGCACCTATCCGAACGGCGCGGTCGCCGGCAACCTCGTCGGCTTCATCGGAACCGATGGTCCTCAGGCGGGCCTCGAGCTGAGCGAGGACGAGTGCCTCGCGAGCGCCAACGGCTCGGCGACCTACGAGAAGGGCGAGGACG
>CALRZA010000136.1:0-5848 GCA_943372535.1 Auritidibacter sp. Marseille-P8566 | reverse complement strand
CGCGGTGACGTCGGTGATGACGCCGCCCGAGATCGTCACGGCGACCTGCACGTCTCCCCAGCGGGTGGATGCGGCGGCTCCGGTATAGGTACCGTCGACGACGGTCGTCGTCGGCGTCGCCGCGGCGGTCGTGTCGGGCGAGGTCGAGTCGGTCGACGTGGAGCTGGTCCCCGACGACGTCGAACTGCCTGCGGCTCCCGACGAGGCGCTCACCGACGTGGACTGCTCGGCCGCCGTGATCCCGGCGGCGCCGACCTGCCAACCGACGACGAGCACTCCCACGGAGGCGAGGGTGGAGGTGACAATGGCGCGGGTCTTCACAGGTCGAACCTTTCGGAGTGGAGTTGGTGGTCCGGGATTCCGAGAGCACGGGCATCCGCTTCGACCAGGTCGAGCCAGCCGGCGGGGCCGCACAGGTAGAGGTCGGACTCGGCCAGGTGCGGGAAGATGCTGCGCATCGTGACGCCGCGATCGGCGTCTGTCTGCGTCATCCACCCGGGTCCGGAGTGAGCTCGGGAGCCGATCATCGTGTAGACGGTCGCGCCCTTGGCCTCCGCGATCTGGCGGATCTCGTCCCAGTGGTACGTCTCGCTCACGTCGCTCGCCCGCAGCACGACCGTCGCTTCGCCCGGGGCGATCCGCGCGCCCTCCAGCAGGGCTCGCACGGGAGTGACTCCGATCCCGGCCGCGACGATGGCCAGGCGCGGGGCCGAGCGGGCGCGATCGGAGAACAGCCCGTAGGGACCTTCGAGCGAGACGCGCGTGCCGACGGGCACGGCGCTGATGCGGCGACTTCCCGCCCCGAGATCGCGCACGGTGATGCGAGCCGACGAGTCCGTGGGCATCGCACTGAGGGAGATCGGATGCGAGTGCCACCAGGTGCGCCCGGTCCAGAACCGCCAGATGTAGAACTGCCCGCCCTCGCTGCCGAGATCGCGCAGGCGGCGGCCGGTCAGGTGGATGGCGGTGACTCCGGGAGCGACCGTCGACACGCGCGCGACCCGCAGCCGGTGGCGCAGGCTCGCAACGACCGGCTCGATGATGCGATGCACGAGCACCGCGCCGAACGCGAGGGCCGTCAGCGCGATCCAGTAGACGCGCTGTGCCGTTCCTTCGGCGAGCACACCGCCGACACTGAGCTGGTGGGGCAACGCGAAGGCCACCGAGACGTAGCTGAGCAGGTGGATGACGTGCCACACCTCGTAGCTCAGCCGGCGTCGCGAGGCGACGAGCGAGCTCACGACGACCAGCACCATGAGTCCGAGAGCGATGAAGGCGAGCGGCATGTCGGCGATCGCGAGCATCGAACCGATCTCGTCGACCGGGTTGAGGCCCTCGGCCAATCCATAGCCGATGAGCAGCAGACCCGCGTGAGCGAGGATGAGGTACAGGGCGGGCTTGCCGAGAGTGCGGTGCAGCGCGATCGCACGGTCGTGGCCGATCGCACGATCGATGACGGGAACGCGGGCGGCGAGCACGAGCATCACGAGCACGAAGTCGGTGCCGACGAGCCCGGTGATGATCCCCAGGGCCGTGACGGTTCCGGCGATCGTGGTGAATTGGGCAGCGCCACCGGACGCGAGGAACAGCGCCGCGGCCATCGCGCCTGAGGTCCACATCAGGGTGACGAGCAGGTCCGACAGGCGCGAGCGCCGCGCGAACTGACGGCGCCGATCGGTGCCGCGCGGGCGCGAGCCGACCACGGGAGGAGCGGGACGGGATTGCACCGAAGTGGACATGTCAGCCACTCTGCCGACCGACCCTATGGATCAGCTATGGGCGCGGGGTGGGCCCGGTGTGAGATCTAGACGATGCCCGAGGTGCCGAGCAGCGTTCCGATGAGGAAGGTGGCCCCGAGGGCGAGCGCGCCACCGATCACGACCCTCAGCGTGGGACGCAGCCAGGGGCTCCCGCCGATTCGTGCCCCCACGGCCCCGGTCGCCGCCAGGGCCACGAGCACCGCGACGAAGGTCACCGGCACTCGAACGTTCTCCGGGAAGAGCACGATCGTGAGAAAGGGCAGGATCGCCCCGAGCACGAACGCGAGAGCGGATGCTCCCGCGGCCTGCCAGGGCGAGACGATGTCGAGCTCGTTGATGCCGAGTTCGGCCTCGAGGTGGGCGGTGAGCGCGTCGTGCGCCGTGAGCTCCTCGGCGACCCGTTGGGCCGTCTCGGCGCTCATCCCTTTCGCGCGGTAGATCTCCGCCAGTTCGGCGAGCTCCTGTTCGGGCATCTCCGCGAGCTCCCGTGTCTCCTTAGCGATGAGGGCATGCTGGGTGTCGCGCTGGCTCGACACCGAGACGTATTCGCCCAGAGCCATGGAGATCGCGCCACCGACCAGCCCCGCGGCACCGGCCGTGATGATGGGGGCGATCGCCGAGGTTGCGCCCGCGACACCGACGACGATCGCGGCGACCGAGACGATGCCGTCGTTGGCTCCGAGCACCCCCGCACGCAGCCAGTTGAGGCGCGCGTTGACCCCGGAGTTGTGCGGCTCGTTGCTGTGTCCGGTGGGCGAATCGGGAGTGACGGTCATCTCCCCAGCATGGCACCGACCACGATGGCGTTCCAGCAAGGCAAGCCTGCCCAATGTCCCCGGCTATCTCGCACGTCCGACCCCTAGAATCTCGCCATGTCCGACCACGATGAGCCGAAGCGACTTGCGACGCCCGGAGGGATCCTCCTGGCGATCAGCGCGTTCCTCGTCGGGGGCGTCGCCCTCGCGTTCAACCCACTGTTCGCGACCTCCGCGATCTCCTTCGCCCTCGCGATCTTCGCTCTGCGAGAGGCGCGGCCGGTGACGAACGACATCGTGCAGGGCGTGCTGCGCATTCTCGCCATCACCGGAATCATGGGGGCGGCCGGGGGCATCATGGTGATCCTCTACCCGACGCTCGGGGTGCGGGTCTAGCGAGGCGCTGCCTCGGCGAGGTCGCGCAGTGACGCCAGATCCTCGGCGATCGTCGCGGCGTCAGCGTCGAACTCGGCATCGCTCATGCCGTTCCGACGCAGGGTGAAGAGCACCTCGGCGCCCGCAGGATGCTCGATGACCCGCATGGGGTTGAAGAAGCGTTCGCCGCTCGGCACGGTCACCCAGTGATCGATCACCCCGAAGTCATTGGCGGGAGCGAACTCGATGAGAACCGCACCCATCGGCGACTGTGCGACCCAGGCCCCGTCGATGAACTCGACCCCGCTCGCGAGCCCGCTCGCCCAGTGGGGCAGTTGTGCTGCATCCCCGGCGATGGCGACCACCTCGGCGACTGGCCGGTGGATGACGATGCTGACGTGCCGGGAGTCGCTCATGCACCCCAGTCAAGCCGAGGTTCGCGCCGCTGCGCTACGGTGGCCCGATGACCGCCACCCTCGTCGACCGCCTGCGTGCGGCGGGCTGCGTCTTCGCCGAGGATGAGGCGGCCCTGCTTCAGGAGGCGGCGGCCGATTCCGCCGCGTTGGAGGCGCTCGTGCAGCAGCGCATCGCCGGTCAGCCTCTCGAGCACGTGCTCGGCTGGGTCGACTTCGCCGGGCTGCGCCTGAGGTTGGGTGCGGGCGTCTTCGTGCCGCGTCCGCGCAGCGAGTTCCTCGTGGGGGTTGCGGCTGACGCCCTGACGCCCGGGGGCGTGCTGGTCGACCTGTGCTCGGGATGCGGTGCGATCGGCCTCGCCGTCGCCGCTCGGGTCGAGGCCGAGGTGCACCTCGCCGAGCTCGACCCCGTGGCGGCGGGGTGGGCGCGGATCAATGCGGCGGGGCGTGCCGCGGTTCACGAAGGCGACCTGTTCGATGCGCTGCCCCACGACCTCCGGGGCCGGATCGACATGATCACGGTCGTCGCGCCGTACGTCCCGACCGGGGAGATCGCCCTGCTGCCGCACGAGGCCCGCGACTTCGAGCCGTCTCGTGCACTGGACGGTGGCGATGATGGTCTCGCCCTGCTCCGCCGGATCGCGGCGGATGCTCCGGCCTGGCTCGCCGACGCCGGGGAGCTTCTCGCCGAGGTGGGCGAGCGTCAGCGAGCGGCCGCCGAGGAGGTGCTGCGCGCGGCGGGGCTGCGGGCATCCACTCTGACGGGGCCCGACGGCGAGACGGTCGTGCGGGGCGTTCAGCCGGACGGCGAGAACCGGTAACCCATCCCGGACTCCGTGATGAGGTATCGCGGGCTGGACGGCTCGGGCTCGAGCTTCTTGCGCAACTGAGAGAGATACAACCGCAGGTAGCCCGTGTCGGTCGTGTACTGCGGTCCCCACACCCGGGTGAGAAGGAATTCGCGGGTCACGAGACGGTCGGGATTCCGCACGAGCACCTCGAGCAGCCGCCACTCGGTCGGCGTGAGCCGAACGGCCACTCCCGCTCGAGTGACGACTCGCGCCGAGAGGTCGACCACGACGTCACCGAAGGTGACGATGGGCTCGTCGGTCGCGCTAGGAGTGCGGCGCGAGAGGGCCCGGAGCCGAGCGAGCAACTCGTCGGCCGAGAAGGGCTTGGTCACGTAGTCATCGGCGCCGGCGTCGAGCGCTTCGACCTTGTCCCAGGACTCGCTGCGGCCCGACACCACGAGGATCGGCACCTCGGTCCAGCCCCGAAGCGCCTCGATGACCTCGAGCCCCGTGAGTCCGGGCATCCCCAGATCAACGACGACGAGGTCGGGATGGATGCGGATGGCCGCGTCGAGAGCGGCGTTCCCGTCTGACGCGGTCGTGACGTCGTAGCCGTGGGCGCTCAACGTGATCCTCAGCGCTCGCAGCATCTGCGGGTCGTCATCCGCGATGAGCAGTTTCATGCGTCGACCACCTCCTCGCCCGGGCTGATCGGCAGCTCGATCACCATCGTCAGGCCGCCTCCCGGGGTGTCTTCCGGCTCGAGGGTGCCGCCCATCGCCTCGACGAACCCCTTGGAGAGGGCGAGCCCCAGACCCACCCCGACCGTGTTGTCGGTGTCCCCGAGCCGCTGAAAGGGTTCGAAGATCTCTCCCCGGCGATGCTCGGGCACTCCCGGGCCGCGGTCGATCACGCGAAGCTGCGCGTAATCGTGGAACACGCTGGTCGCCACGATCGGAGCATCGCTGTCGGGAGCGAAACGAAGGGCATTCGCCAGGATGTTGACGACCGCGCGAGTCAGGAGCGCCGCATCCGCGAGCACCGGTGGCACCGTCGGAGACAGCTCGAGGGTGACCTCGCCAGGGGAGAGCCCGAGCTCGTCGAGGGCCTCGAGCACGGTGGCGTCGAGCTGCACCGAGTCGATCTCGACGCCGAGCACGCCCGCTTGAAGTCGTGACGCATCGAGCAGCTGAGTCACGAGCACGGCCAAGGCGTCGAGACTCTCCTCGGCGGCCGCGAGGAGTTCGGTGCGATCATCGGGAGACAGACTGACGTCGGTGGATCGCAGCGAGGTCACCGCGGCGGTCGCCGACGCCAAGGGGCGGCGCAGGTCGTGCCCGACGGCGGCCAGAAGAGCGGTGCGGAGTCGGTCGGCCTCCGCGACCGGGCGCATCATCTCGGCCTCCGTCGCCAACTCGCGTTGACGCAGGGCCGATTCGAGCTGGAAGAGGAATGCGCCGAGAACCCGTTGATCGGCCGCGGACAACGTGCGTCCTCGCACCTGCAGCGACGCGTCATCGCCGATCGGGTACGACTGCTCGTGATCGTCGTCACGCGCCACGGTGCCTTCGGTGGCCGTGTGGATCGCGGCACCCCGCACGCGCAGGATGACGCTCGTGAGCCCGAACGACTCGCGCAGCCGCGAGACCAGCGCGTCGAGGGCGTCCTGACCGTGGAGCACACTGCGCGCGATGTCGGTCAGGGTCTCGGCCTCGGCACGGGAGCGAGCGGCGACCAGAGAACGTCGAGCGGCC
>CALRZA010000135.1:0-5850 GCA_943372535.1 Auritidibacter sp. Marseille-P8566 | reverse complement strand
GCCGCGACCGAACGCCGCGACCGCCTCGCGGGTGGCCGACTCGAACAGCTCGGGGATCTCCTCACGGGTGCGGGCGACCTTGAGGCCGCGGCCGCCACCACCGAACGCCGCCTTGATGGCGACCGGGAGGCCGTGCAGGTCGACGAACTCGAGCACCTCGTCGGCACCCGAGACCGGGTTGAGCGTGCCGGGGGCGAGGGGGGCGCCGACCTTCTCGGCGATGTGGCGCGCGCTGACCTTGTCGCCGAGCTGCTCGATCGCGGTCGGCGACGGGCCGATCCAGATGAGCCCGGCGTCGATGACGGCGCGGGCGAAGTCGGCGTTCTCGGCGAGGAACCCGTAGCCGGGGTGCACGGCGTCGGCTCCCGAGCGGCGGGCGACCGAGAGCAGCTTGTCGATCACGAGGTAGGTCGTCGCGCTCGTCGTGCCGTCGAGGGCGTAGGCCTCGTCGGCGAGCTTGACGTGCCGGGCATCCCGATCCTGGTCGGCGTACACGGCGACCGACGCGATCCCGCTGTCTTTGGCGGCCCGGATGACCCGGACGGCGATCTCTCCTCGGTTGGCGATGAGGACCTTGGTGATTCGAGCCATAGCTCCATAGCCTATTGGCCCCGATGCCCCCGTCCTTGGCGCGGGAGAACAAGAATCGCGTCGAAGGACTGTGACTGCCTACAGTGCGGCGCGATTCCAGAACGCGGTCCACGGGATGCCGAGCTCGCCCACCAGACGTCGGGTGAGCGCCACCGAGAGACCCACGACCGCGTGCGGATCACCGTCGACGCTCGTGATGAAGGCCGAGCCGAGGCTGTCGATCGTGAAGGCACCGGCGACCTTGAGCGGTTCACCCGTCGCGATGTAGGCCGCGAGGTCGTCGTCGCTGATGTCGTCGGCGAAGGTGACGTGCGCCGTGGCGACCCCGCCGGTTGCGGCGCCCACGACGCCGTCGCGGTGGTCGATGACCCAGTGACCGGAGTGCAGGGCGCCCGTGCGGCCTCGCATCCTCTTCCAGCGTTCGAGCGCGACCTCGGGGTGGTGCGGCTTGCCGTAGACGACGCCATCGAGCTCGAAGAGCGAGTCGCCGCCGAGGATCACGCCGTCGAGGTGGTCGGCGCGCACCGCCTCCGCCTTCGCGCGCGCGAGCAGCTGCACGGTCTCGGTGACGGTCAGGGGTCCCGCGGCCGCGACCGCGGCATCCTCGTCGACCTCGGACGGCACGACGATCGGCTCGACCCCCGCGGCGCGCAGGGTCGCGAGCCGGGCGGGCGAGGTCGACGCGAGGTAGAGGCGCACGCGGCTCCTATGCTCGAGGGATGGGTGAATGGCTGGGCAAGACCGTTGAGCTCGACGTTACCAACATCGCGCACGGCGGCGTCTCGGTGGCCCGGCTCGACGGGCGGGTGATCTTCGTCGCCGACGCGATCCCCGGCGAGCGAGTGCGGGCGCGCATCTCGGCGGACAGCAAGAAGAGCTTCTGGCGGGCCGAGACGGTCGAGGTGCTCACCCCGAGCGAGCACCGCCAACCGCACGTGTGGGACGCCGCGGCGCTCGAGCGCGACCCCGCCGACCGGGCGGGCGGCGCCGAGTTCGGCCACATCGCCCTCGCCCACCAGCGCGAGCTCAAGCGGCAGGTGCTCACCGACGCCCTGAGCCGCATGGCCAAGATCGAGCGCGACGTCACCGTCGAGGCGCTGCCGGGGGACGACGAGCGTGGCGGCACCGGATGGCGCACCCGCGTGCGCCTGCACGTCGACGAGGCGGGGCGGCCGGGTCCGTACGCCGCCAGGTCGCACCGAGTGATCCCCGTGACGACCCTGCCCCTGGCGACCGACGAGCTCGCCGCGGTCGCCCCGCTCGGCGACCTCTTTCCCGGTCAGGAGAACGTCGACGTGCTCGCGCCGTCGACCGGTGGGGTGCGCCTCGTCATCGGCTCGCAGAAGCCCTCCGTCATCACCGAGGTGGTCGGCGAGCGCGAGTTCCGGCTGCACGACACCGGGTTCTGGCAGGTGCATCGGGCCGCGGCATCCACGCTCACGGCGGCGGTGCAGGACGCGATCGTCGCCGATCGGTTCGACCCGACCGCCCACAACCTCGACCTCTACGGCGGCGTCGGTCTGCTCGCCGCCGCGGTGGCCGACCGGTTCGGCTCCACGACCCGCATCACCTCGGTCGAGGCGGATGCCGCCGCCACCGACTTCGCCGCCGACAACCTGGCCGAGTGGCTGGGTGCGCGCGCGGAGACGGGCCGCGTCGAGCGCTGGGCGGCCACCCTCGCCGCGCAGGCGACCGCGACCGACCGCGAGCGACTGGCCCGCGCGACCGTCGTGCTCGACCCGCCGCGCGCGGGGGCGGGTCGTGACGTCGTCGACTCGCTCGTCGCGCTGGGCCCCGCCCAGATCGTCTACGTCGCCTGCGACCCGGTCGCGTTCGCCCGGGATGCCGCCCTCTTCGCGGCGAGCGGGTATCGAATCGAACGACTCCGAGCCTTCGATCTCTTCCCGCACACGCACCATCTGGAAGCCGTCGCCACACTCGTGCGGGACTGAAACGCCCCGTTTACTACCGAGGTCAAGACGGGCTGCCGACAGTACGATGGGGGACACGCCCCTCAGAACGGACACGCATGGCATACGCACCCGCAACCGAGACCGGCAGCGACATGTCGTTGTCGCCGGTTCGTGTCGCTGTCGTCGACGACCATGAGTCGGTGCGACTGGGGTTGAAGGCCGCCTTCATCCAAGAGGGGCACGACTTCGTGCTGGCTGCCGCGAGCGTCAACGAGTTCGTCGAACTGCTCGCCGGCCGTGAGGTCGACGTCACCGTTCTCGACCTCTCGCTGGGGGACGGCTCGACCGTCACCGACAACGTCAAGCGCGTGCAGGCCACGGGCTCGGCCGTTCTCGTGCACTCGATCGCCGACCGGGTCGCGCTGGTGCGCGAAGCCCTCGCCGCCGGGGCCGCCGGCGTCATCCCTAAATCTTCGGCCACGCGCACGGTTCTTGCGGCCGCCGCCACCGTCGCCCGCGGCGAGGTGCTCAACAACCTCGAGTGGGCCACCGCGATCGACGCCGACCGCGACTTCGCCAAGGCCGAGCTCGGTCGCCGCGAGCGCGAGATCCTTCACCTCTACGCGTCGGGCCTGCCGCTCAAGCTCGCCGCCCAGCAGCTCGGCATCGGCTACTCGACGGCTCGGGAGTACCTCGACCGCATCCGCGTGAAGTACGTGCAGGTCGGTCGCCCCGCGCCGACCAAGGTGGATCTGCTGCGCCGCGCGGTGGAGGACGGCATCCTGCCGGGACTCGACCCGGACGGTGATGACCACTAGCACGCTGCGGCCGCCGCCGCCGCTTCCGCAGTCGAAGCAGCCTCGGAATCCGATCAGTCGCAAGCAGGTCGAGCGTGTGCTCTCGCGCTCGGTGGCGGTCTTCGGTCTGGTCTTCGGCGGTGCTCAGAGCTTTCCCGCGATGCTCACGCAGACCGACGAGGCCTACCCGTTCTGGCTGCTGAGCGTCGTTCCGGCTCTCTATGCCACGCTCGTCGTCATCTTCATCGCCTCGCTCGCGCAGCGGGCGGTCAAGTTCACGATGGGGCTGTTCGCCGTCGTCTACTTCGTCGCGCTGGTGACCTGGCCGCTCGCGATCATGCCGGATGCGGAGATCTTCACCGGCATCCACTGGCTCAACTACCTCATCTCGGTCGCCGCGGCGATGGCGGCGATCGCCTTCACCCCGACGATCGCGTCGACCTACGTGATCGCCACGGTCGTCTTCTACTCGGTCGTGCGCGCGACGCCGCTCGGGGGCGGTGCGCCGCCGATGCTCGCGATCCTCGAGGGGTTCTACGCGCTGTTCCTCAGCGGCATCGTCGTGGTCGTCATCACGCTGATCCGCCAGGCGGCATCGTCGGTCGACACCGCGCAGTCGACGGCTCTCGACCGCTACAGCCACGCGGTGCGCCAGCACGCCACCGAGGTGGAGCGCGTGCAGGTCGACGCGATCGTGCACGACAGCGTCCTCACGACGTTCATCAGCGCCGCCCGGGCCTACACGCCCGAGGCGAAAGCGCTCGCGGCGACGATGGCAGGCAACGCGATCGGCTATCTGCGGGATGCCGCCGCGGCCAGCCCCGACGACGGCACGATGGTGCGCTACAGCACGGTCGTCGACCGCATCGTCGACACGGCCGCGCAGATGTCGAGTCCGTTCGAGCTGCGGCTCAAGTCGGTCGGCACCCGCTCGATGCCCGCGCACGCCGCCGAGACGATGTATTCGGCCGCGGTGCAGGCGATGATGAACAGCCTCGCTCACGCGGGCGACGGCGTCGACCGCTGGGTCTCGGCGCGCTCGATTCCCCACGGCGGCATGCGCGTCGAGATCGGCGACTCGGGCAAGGGCTTCGCGATGGAGAACATCGCGAGCGAGCGGCTCGGCGTGCGCGTGTCGATCATCGAGCGGCTCGCCAACGCCGACGGTCGCGCGACGATCGTCTCCGCGCCCGGCGAGGGCACCGTCATCAAGCTCCGCTGGCCCCACGCCGAACCGCCCGGGCGTGCGGCGGCGACGGGAGGTGACGCGTGAACATCGGCGTCCCCCGCTCGCTCATCGTGACCTTCGCGGCCGCGTTCTCGGCGTTCCACCTCGTCCTCGCGACCTACACGATCGATCAGGTGCGCTCGGCGGGACCGGTCATCGTCGCGATGGTGCTCTATGCCGCCGCGACCGCGGCGAGTCTCGTGCCGTGGGGCCCGCGCCGCATGACGGTGTGGATGGCCGCCATCAACTTCGGCGTCGTCATCGCGATCACCCTGCTCGTCGGCAGCCAGCTCGACTACGGCGTCGAAGGCGGACCGGGCTACGCGAGCTGGTACGTCGCCGCCTCGGGCACCCTGCTCACGATCACGTCGACGCGCGGACGCAACACCTTCGCCTGGCTCGGGGTCGGCTTCCTCACGGTGCATTCGATCGCGGTCGTCGGCCCGGCGGGCCTCATCAGTCTGGGCATCGTCGGCAGCGCCCTCTGGGTCGCCGTCTCGCACGTGCTCAGCACCGCGCTCTCGAAGGCGACCCGGGATGCCCAGCGCTTCTCGCTCGCCGAGCGCGAGGCCACCGACTGGCAGGCCGCGCAGGAGGCTCACGTCTACGAACGTCAGTTCCGGCTCGGCCAGACCAGCGCGATGGCGCTCGCGATGCTGCGGGTCATCCAGGAGGCCGGCGGCGACCTCACCGACGAGCAGCGCGAGGAGTGCCTGCACCTCGAGGGCGCGATCCGCGACGAGATCCGCGGGCGCAAGCTGCTCAACGACGCCGTGCGCGAGGAGGTCATGGCGGCCCGCCGCCGGGGCGCGACCGTGACGCTGCTCGACGAGGGCGGCATCGACGACTTGGCCGATGACGACCTCGAGCGCGTGCTCAACCGTCTGGCGCTGGCCCTGCACGACACGGATGCCGACAAGGTCATCGCGCGCACGGTGCCGGAGGGCTCCGACATCGCGGTCACCGTCGTCGGCTTGCGCACTGCCGACAACGAGATGGCCGTCGCCCTAGGCCAGGAGTCCCTCGAAGACGACGAGGTCGACCTCTGGCTCGAGATCCCGCGATCGGCCGCGACGGCCTAACGCCGGAGCCGCACGGCCGGGGTGCGCACCCCCTCAACGACCGAGAGGCCGGGAGCTCAGCTCCCGGCCCCGCGTACGATTCCGGGTCAGGACGATAACCCGAATATCGTCCTGACCCGCCCCCACAGCCATTGGCCTGCTTACCCTAGTCGGCCAATGATGGGTGGTGCTCCACAGAAGGGGAGTCACCGTGCACCTCCTATTCTGGTGTCATTCTGAGGGATGCACAGTCAACATTT
>CALRZA010000134.1:0-5866 GCA_943372535.1 Auritidibacter sp. Marseille-P8566 | reverse complement strand
TGCCGTTCGCGTCGGTGTAGGCGACGAGCCTCTCGACGACGGCCGGATCCTCGGTCTCGCGCGCCCGGTCGACGAGCGCGTGCGCGCTGTCGTGCGCCATGCGCATGATCTGCGCCGGGTCCTCCCCGCCCTCGTACTCATCGAACTTGTCGCCCGAGTACTGGGTGGGTTTGTGGAAGTCGTCGGCCATCCCCTCAACGGTACGCTGGAACGGTAGGGCCTGTAGCTCAGTTGGCAGAGCATCGGACTTTTAATCCGCGGGTCGTGGGTTCGAGCCCCACCGGGCCCACGCCAAGTCGTGGCCCCACTGGGGCCGCGACTGGGCGTTCTCCCGGAGTAGAAGAACTTTCACCGGGGTCCCCATCGCGCCGGTTCCGACGCGTCGCCGCCATTCGCGGCAAGAGCACTCCGAGCAACCGGCGACGTGGCGGCCGTGCCGATGGGGCGTCGAGCCCCACCGGGCCCACGTTTCCTGAGCAGCGTGGCACGGGGCCGAGATACACCTCGCAAGCGACCTGTGAACTAGGCCAGCAGAACCCGCACCTGATTGGCGATGTGCTGTGTGACCTCGTCGGTCGAGAGGTGCGCGTTGAAGGAGGCGGCCAGCGCCACGAACATGACCGCGGTCACCATGTGTGCGATCGCCGGCGCCTCAGGAGCCCGGGACGGCAGCTCCCGGGCGATCCCCTCGGCGACGGCCTCCTCGGTCTGGGCGCTCAGGCCGAGCGCCTCGGCGTGGTGCGGCTCCTCGGGGTCGCCGAAGGCGACCTCCTTGAGGTAGGCGCGCCCGTTGCCGACGTGGGCCCGATTGCACTCGACGATCTCCGCGACGATCGCCATCACGGCATCCACGGCACCGCGCGCGGTCTCGGCCTGGGCGCGGCCGCGAGCCAGCGCTGCCACGTAGCGCGAGTTCTGCACGAGCAGCAGCAGTTCGCCCTTATTGCGGGCGTAGAGAAAGAGGGTGCCGGTGCCGACGTCCGCGGCATCCGCGATCTCCTGGGTGGTGACGTCGTCGACGCCGCGGGTGGCAAACAGCTCCGTCGCGGCAGCGGTGATGCGCTCGAGCTTGAGTTGCTTGTTGCGCTCGCGGCGACCCAGAACCTCAGGCATCGTGCGTCCTCTGCTTCATCCCATCGCCCGCCCCGGGCGTAGCCAGTGTCCCACGCCGGCAGGACACTGACCTGGCTCCATCTAGGGGCGGCCGAGGAATTCGACCGCGATCGGCGCGAACTGCTCGTGGTACTGGAAGACCCCGCCGTGCCCGGAGTCGGGGTAGATGATGAGCTCGGAGCCCGCGATGCGTCGGTGCAGATCCTCGGAGAGGATCGAGGGCACCATGCGGTCGTGGTCGCCGTTGGCGATCAACGTCGGCTGTGTGATCACCGAGAGATCGGAGGGCCGAGACCGGCCGTAGTTCGCGATCGCGGTCAGCTGCGTCTGGAACGCCGGGAGTCGGATCTCGATGTCGCGATCGGCCGTGCGCTCATGGAGCCGCTCGATGAAGGCCTTGCCCGCCTGCTTCCCGACCGCGTTGCGGTTGAAGAACAGGAACTCCTTCGGGTCGGAACGGGTGAGGGTCGCCCGCAGCACATCCCAGTACGTGGTCGCAACGACCTTGTCCATGTCCTTCCCACCGCGGGGCCCGGTGCCGGTGAGCACCAGTCGACGCACCAGTTCGGGATGCGCCACCACGAGATCCTGGGCGATCATCCCGCCCATCGAGAAGGAGAAGATGTCGACGGTCTCGTAGCCGAGCGCGCGGATGAAGGCGACGGCGTCATCCGCAACCTCCTCGATCGTGCGACGAACCGTGCCGCTGGATCCGCCGACACCGAGGTAGTCGAAGGCGATGACGTGGCGCTTCTGCGCGATCGGGTCGACGATGCGCGGGTCCCAGTTGTCGAGGTTGGCTGCCAGATGGGTGAAGAACACCACGGGCACCCCGCCCTTCGGGCCGAGCTCGCGGTACGCGAAGGTCTCGTCGCCGACGGCGATGGTGCGAGTGGGCGCCTCGGCGTAGGAGGTGATGACGGGGTCGGTGGTGCTCATGCGTGGTTACCTTTCGTGGTGGCGGGAACGACCGTGACGACGGTCCTTCCGCGGATGCTGTTGGTTGCGAGTCGGTGGATGGCGCTGACGGTGGTATCGAGACCGACGACCTCTCCGACCACGGGACGGATGATGCCCTGATCCACGAGCCGGCCGATCTGCTCGAGCTGACCGCCGTCAGCCCGCATGAACAGGAACTCGTAGCTGACGCCGAGCTTGGCCGCCTGCCTGCGGACGCGGGAGCTGAGGGCGCCGAAGAGCAACCGGAGCACAGGGCTCGCGCCCAGCCGCAGGGCGAAGGCGGGGTCCGGCGGGCCGACGATGCTGATCGCCTTGCCGCCCCGCTTGAGAACTCGGAGCGAGCGCTCGAGGTTGGCACTGCCGACCCCGTCGATCACGAGGTCGTATCCGCTGAGGGTCTCGAAATCGTCGGCGCGGTAGTCGATCACCAGATCAGCTCCGAGCTCGCGCACGAACTCAATGTCCTTGGCGCTGACGGTCGTGGCCACGGTCGCCCCGAGGTGCTTGGCCAGCTGGATGGCGATGGAACCGACGCCGCCGGCTCCCGAGTGGATGAGCACCTTCTGCCCGGGCCGCACGTCGGCTGCCTCCACCAGCGCCTGCCACGCCGTCAGCGCGACGAGCGGGAGCGATCCCGCGGCATCCATGTCGATGCTCGACGGCATCGGGGCCAGGTCGGCCTCGGCGACAGCGACGCGTTCCGCCAACGCGCCGATGCGGTCAGTCGACAGCCGACCGAACACCCGGTCTCCGGCGGCGAAGCGTTGCACGGCACTGCCGACGCCCACCACGACTCCCGCGAGTTCGTTGCCCATGACGAGCGGCAGCCGGTACGGGAGCACCAGCCGGAATTCACCGGCGCGGATCTTCTCGTCGAGGTGGTTCAGCCCGGCCGAGTGCACCTCCACGAGCACGTCGTGCTCCCCGACCTCGGGTTCGGCGATCTCCGCCAGTTCGACGGGGCCCCGGTAGCGACGGACGATGAATGCTTTCATGACACTCCTTCTTGATTTGACTCATTTCTGAGCATACTCATAAAAGGAAGCTTGCGCCATCGGAGTCATCGCGTGGAGTCGAGTCTCGTGCCCACGGGTTGCCCACAACCGTCGGCCAACCATCTGATAGTTCAATCATTGACATGACCCACGCGCTAGGCCTGACCAGCACTTTCTCGAGCTCGTTCGGTAGTCACGAAGGTGTTGGTTCCACCGTTCAATCCGCGGGGCGTGGGTTTGAGAGATCCGGAAAGGTGGGGTCGATCGCCTTGGACTTGTGCACTGCCTCGGGTCGCCGAGCTAGACGACCCGAGGCAGACTGCACTACCGGCGCTGCTTGGCCTTGAGCTGAGCGACTTCAGATCGCAGCGAGGCGACGGTCGCCTCGAGCTCGCGTGTGGCGTCGATGAGTGCTCCGAAAGTGTTCATGCTATGGGCCAGACCTACGGCGAGCAGGCGCTCGGGGTGCGGGTCGCGGCCCATGCTGCCGAGGATCTGGACTGCGGAGCTGTCGCCGTTGATGGCTGCTCCGATTCCGCGTGCTTGGGTCTCGGCGATCTGGAGATGGTTCGACATGGCGGGCTTCTCTCTGCCAGGGGATTCGGGGTGCAGTGGCGGGCGCGAGACTAGCTGGCGCGACCGACACTCTGCGGTCCGACAGGCGAGCGTGAGTGTCGGTGTGCTCGGTCATACTGGCCGCATGCCCGAGCCTGTCGACCCGTCCGCGTTCGAGATCTGGTCGCAGATCGTCGTCCCTTCGCTTCTCGGTGCTGCTGCGCTGGCGGTGGCGATCGCCTCGCTGGTGATCAGCCTCGCCTCGCACCGTTGGAGTCGAGCGATCGCGGCCGCGCAGCTCGAGGACCGCGAGGACGAGCAGCGGGCGCAGATCACCGCGGCGCTGACCGATTGGAAGGGCCTCAGGACGCAGGCGCTCGAGCTCGGCATGGAGCATGAGGACTACGAGTCGACGGCGACGGTCGCTGACCTCGCGCTCGCCGTCACGATCCGCGCACTGCAACGGTCCCAGCTGCCCGCTGCAGGCGAGTTGCTGCTGTTCCTGCAGCTGATCGACAAGGACACCGAGCGAGCGGCCGCGGATCGCTCCTCGGGGCTTCTGGCCCGCTACAACGTAGCACTGGAGATCGCCCCGATGCTCTGGCGGGTGGACCCTTCAATGTTCGCGGAACAGATCGAGATGCTCGATGGGATCCTCCGGCCGGAAGGCTCGACCCCGCCGAGCGACGAGCTGGCCGAGGTCATGGAGCTGCTGCTACGGCGCTGGACTCCTGGCAGACGGTAGCCCCACAGAAACCCCGCAACTCCCCACGCGCGAGAGGTTCTCTAGATCGCGCTGGGGGCCCCTAAATGGCCGGGACTCCGGGCTTCCTGACTCGTTGCCCGCGATCTTGGTTGGTCGGTATTGGGTTCGAGCCCCACCAGGCCCACCGCTGGTGACGTGCCACCGGCGCGCTACCAACGGTTGTCGCGGAGCAGAAGAACTACACCGGGGTCCCCATCGCGCCGGTTCCGACGCGTCGCCGCCTCTCGCGGCGTGAGCACTCCGAGCAACCGGCGACGTGGCGGCCGTGCCGATGGGGCGTCGAGCCCCACCGGGCCCACGTTGGTGGCGTGCCCACCGGGCGCGACGCCGACGTGGGAGCGGATGTAGAAGAACTTGTCGTGGGGCCCCAGCCGCCGGTTCCGGCGCATCGCCCCTCTCGCGGCCCGAGCACTCCGAGCAACCGGCGATGTGACGGCCGTGCGCCGCTGGGGAGTCGAGCCCCACCGGCCTCCAGTGCATGGCCCAAGGCTCGCAACTGTGACCGTCAACCGGTACTAAAGCGATCAGACAATCGAACGCAACTCGGCTCCCGCGCTCCACGAGCGCAGGAGCCGAGCGTGCTCTTGCGGGTCAGGACCCGACGAACCGGGCCTGCAGACTGCTCCCGCTACGAATGCTTGTTCAGCAGCGCCAAGGTCTCCTTTGCCGCGGTGCCGCCCGACTCGATCGCGCCCTCGATCCACCCGGCAAACCCAGCCGCCAGGTCCGATCCGGCGAAGACGAGTCGACCTTCCGACTCGCGGCTGCCGGCGACCAGTCGCGTGAGCTGGCCCGGACGGTACGCGGTCCAGGTACCCAAGGAGTACGGGCTCTCGTTCCAGTCCTCGCTCCACCAGTTGACCACCTCGGCATCCGGAGCGAGCAAATGCACCGCACGCTCGACAGACGCTCGATCCGTGACGTCGATCTCCGATGCACTGAGTCCGAAACCGACCATGATCGATCCCTCTTCGCGCTCGAACTCGGTCGACAGCCACTGAAGGGGCGCTTCCCACGCCAAGCTCGCGAAGTAGCGAGGTGCGTTCTTCGCCTGCACCCAGATCTTGACGTCCTTGCCCGCCAGCTCCTCGGCGGTGAATGCGCGCTTGGCGTCGTTCAGTTGCGGGCTGAACTCGACGTTCTTCCACGTGTTGACCGGGACGGCGACAACGACCGTGCTGGCCGAGAAAGTTTCTCCAGACGCTGTCGTCACGTCAACTCCAGCGTCGGACTGCGAGATCGCAGAGACGGGCTGTGAGAGGCGAACGTCGAGACCCTCGGCGATCGACGCCGCAAGGCCGGCGGTGCCGCCCGCGAACTTGATCGTCGGGCCAAGGAACAAGTTCCAGGGGCTGTCATCGCAGCCAGCCACCCACGAGATGACGTGGAGTGCGGACACGTCCTCCGGTCGAACACCGAAGCAGAGCGCGGCCCCATAGGACGCGAAGATCTCGCGCGTGGTGTTCTGAATGTTCTT
>CALRZA010000133.1:0-5897 GCA_943372535.1 Auritidibacter sp. Marseille-P8566 | reverse complement strand
GTCTCCACCATGCCGCGGCGGGTGGCGTCGAAGAAGCCGCGCAGGGCGTCGTCCTCGCCCTTGGGCTGGTCCTCCGCCCGGATCACCCCGGGGTTCGAGCCGCGACCGAGCCGCAGGTCGACGCGCTCGAACCCGAAGCTCTCGACGATGGATGCCGTGGCCGGTCCGGTCGCCACGACGACGCGGTGGCCGGCGTCGCGCCACGCGGTGGCGAGGGTCGCGAGCGGCAGCAGGTGCGAGGCGTAGTCCGGGCTGATGACGAGCAGCGTCATCCGGCGACCGCGGGCCAGGTGCTCATGTTGGTCCACTCGGCGCTGACGTCGGCGTAGACCCCGTCGAGAGCGCGGGCCATGGCCTGGATCGTGAAACTGCGCTCGACCGTCGAGCGCGAGCGCAACGCGCGGTCGTCGGTGGTCTCGGCCGTGGACGACTCGATCGCGCGACTCATCGCCTCGCGCAGCCGATCGATGTCCCAGGTGGGAGCGAGGTGGCCGGTGACGCCGTCTTCGACGTAGGTCGCGGGGCCACCCGCGTCGGGGGCGACGACGAAGAGGCCCGTCGCCATCGCCTCGAGCAGGGCGATGCCGAACTCCTCCTTGAGGCTGCCGCAGACGTAGACGCCGCGGGGCGCGGCAAAGCCGGGCACTCCGAAGCGCACCGCGGCGACCCAGCGCGCGACGGTGTCGTTGGGGCGGTGACCGGCGAGGATGAGGCCGTGCTCGACCCGCGCCTCGGCGGGCACGATCGCGTCGATGAGGTCGATCTGCTGCTTCTCGTCGTCGGTCGGCGTGACGAGGTCGCCGCCGATGAGCAGGAGGTTCGCCGCGTCGCGCAGGGGGCCGTTGGCCCACGCGTCGACGATCGTCGCCATGCCCTTGACGCGGTGGAAGCGGCCCACGCTCACGATGAGCGGCAGGTCGCGGCGGTGCTCGGGGAGCTCCGCGAGCACCGCGCGCAACTCGTCGAGGGCAGCGGTGGCGGGCTGACCAGCGGCCAGGCGCGCGGCCTCGGCGACGGCGGCATCCACGACCTCGAGGTCGATGCCCTCGGGCACGATCGTGTGACGCTCCGGGTGCGCCTTGATGTCGATGCCGACGAGCGCGCGCATGTCGCGCCGCAGCTCGGGCCGCGGGAAGAGCACGGTGTGCGCCGCGTTGGCCGCGAGCTGCTGCACGAGCCGCGTGCGGAACCAGTAGTGCTCCTGCTCGTCGACCTCGCCGAAGTTCCAGCGCGTCAGCCAGCCCGACAGATCGAGCGAGTGGATGACGGCGTGCGGGTCGGGCGCGACCGTGAAGACGACGGGGATGTCGAGTTCGCGCGCGACGTCGGACGCGGCGAGGCTGCCGACGTCGGCCATGCGCAGGTGCAGCGCATCCACGCCCCCGGCGGCTGTGAGCAAGCGGCGGATGCCGCGGCGAGCCGCCACGCGCAGCGGCCAGGCGTTGGCGCTCGCCAGCCGCTCGCCGCGGAACGGCACGCGGCCGAAGAGGTGACCCTCGCCATCCGCGGCGATGGACGCGACGGAGTCGAGGGCCTGCACCTCGGTGCCGCGCGAGATCGTGAGCACGCGCTCGACTGAGCCCTCGCCGGCACCGTGGGCGACGAGGGCATCACCGAGACGCACGAGCAGGGTCGCGATGCCGCCGTTGTCTCCGCGGCCCGCCTGCGCGAGTGTCGGATCGATGTCGGCATGTAGGAAGAGCTGCGCGACCGTGAGTCCGCCGTTGCCCTCGCGGCGCACGGGCCGGGCGGTGAGGTCGACGAGGGCGAGACGGGCGAGGTCGGCGAGGTCGTCGCTGCTGCGCACGATCTCGCCGAGCACCTCCCCGATCTCGGGATCGGCGGGGCGCTGCCCCAGCGCGGAGATCGCCGCGGCCCGCACCGAGAGCGGCTCGGACTCATCGGTCGCGAGCTTGAGCAGCAGTCGCGTGGTCAGTCGGTTGCGCACCAGGCCGAGAGTCTCGACGAGACGGAAGCGCTGGTCCTCCTCGCGGATGCCGAGCAACGCGCCTTCGACGCCGAGCGCGATCTGGTCCGCGGCGGGCACGGCCCACTGCTCGAGGGTGCGCTGCGCGAGCATGCCCCCGAAGCCGCCGCCGGAGACGAGGCCGACGAGTCGCCCAATCGTGTCGACGCGCGGCAGGCGACCGCCGAGCGCCCACGCGGCGTGCTCGCGGAGGAAGGCGCGGTCGGAGGAGAGCAGGGCCGAGAGCGTGGCATCCGCTTCGGCGTCGTAGACCTGGGCGAGCGCGTGGGTGGCGGCGATGGCGGCGACCTGGTCGTCATCCGCGAACACGCTCGACAGCACGCGGATCGTGCGGGCCCCACCGTCGCGGCTGGCCTCGAACGAGAGATCATCGGCGAGGCGCAGGGCGTCGACGAGTCGATCCGCCTGCCTCACGGCGTCGAGAGAGGTCAGAATACCCACAGGCCCAGTCCTTCGTGTGGTGGTGACGCAGGCCCCGGAAAACCCGCCTTCCATCATAGGCATTCGCACCTGACGGCAACATGGATGGGGTCGACTACGGTGGAGCGGGTGCGCATCCTGACCATCGGAGATATCGGCCCCCTCGACGACATGTTCCACGTCGGTGACGAGGCGATGTTCGACGAGCTGGCCTTCCAGCTGACGGCGCGCGGTGCCTCGGTCGTCGGGCTCTCGTCGAACCCGGGCGACTCGGAGTCGCGCTACGGCATCTCGGCGATCGCGCCCCTCGGCTTCGGTGGGCTCACGCGCGAGCAGCAGGAGGCGCGCTTCGCGGCCGTGCTCGACGACCCAGCCTCGCTGCCCTCCGACGACCCCGCTCACGCGGTGCTCGCGGAGCTGGCGTCGTGCGACGGCGTCGCGATCGCCGGCGGCGGCAACATCGCCTCGGTGTGGCCGATGCACATCTACGAGCGGGCCGCACTGGGGATCCTCGCCGCGCGCGCCGGGATCCCGCTCGTCGTGAGCGGTCAGACGATCGGGCCCGTGCTGACCCCGGGCGACCAGACCCGGGTCGCCGCCCTGCTCGGGTCGGCCGCTCTGGTCGGGGTGCGCGAGCCGGCCTCGCACGCGCTCGTCACGTCGTGGGGCGTCGCGGCGACCCAGACAGTGGATGACGCGAGCTTCGTTCCCGATCGCCCCGGCCTGCCCGTGCCGCTGCCGCCCGAGCCGTACGCTCTCGTCACGGTCGCCCGGCACGCGGGCGACCGTGACCCCGACGCGTACCTCACGTCGGTCGCCGGGCTCCTCGACGCCGTGCACGCCGAGACCGGGCTCGCCGTCGTGTTCTCGGCGCACTTCGGGCCGCTCGGAGGGCCCCTCGCTGGACCCTCCCGCGGCGACGAGCTCGTGCACAACGTCCTCGCCGCGCGCATGTCCGCGCCCTCGTCGGTGCTGCGGATCGTCGACACGCGCACCTCGGCCGCGCTCGCACGCGGGGCATCCCTCGTCGTGTCGAGTCGCTACCACCCCGCCGTCTTCGCCGTCTCGGGGGGCGTGCCGACGATCGGCCTCGCCGTCGACGAGTACACGACGGTCAAGCTCTCCGGCGCGCTCGGCAACCTGGGGCAGTCGTCCGTGCTCTCGGCGGATGCCCTCGACCCGGCGATGATCGCGACGGTCTGGGCCGACCGCGACGGCATCCGCGCTCGGGGGCTGGAGCTCGCGGAGGCACGTCGGCTCGAGTCATCCCGTTGGTGGGACCGCGTCGCCGGGGCGTTCGCCCGCTAGCCCGCTAACCCGCTGAGGTAAGCCAATCTGCCCTTCCCGGGGGCCGAAACGGGGCGGATTGGCTTACCTCACGAGCCTGTTACCGCCCGAGCGGCACCTCGACCACGACCGGGCCGGCGGATGCCGTGAGCGCCGGGTCGAGGTCGCCGCGGGTGTCGACGCGGCGGTACTCCCAGCCGTAGGCGGCGGCGAGGGTCTCGATCGAGGCCTGCTGCGGCGTGAGGAGCACGCGGTCGAAGGCCGGTCCGCCCTGCTGGCCGACCTCGAGGCCGTCGAAGATCGTGCCGCCCCCGTCGTTGCCGACGATGACCTGGATGCGCGGGCGCGCCTCGCCGACGCCGAAGAGCAGCGCGCCGACGTCGTGCAGGAAGGTGAGGTCGCCGACGAGCACGCGCGTCGTGCCGCGCGCCTCGAGGTGCTGGCTCGCGAGGGCGATCCCGAGGGCGGTCGACATGGTGCCGTCGATGCCCGCGAGTCCGCGGTTCGCGTGCACGGTGATCTTCTTGCCGGGCAGCACCTTGTCGGCTTCGCGGATCAGCCGGGATGCCCCCAGCACGAGTCGATCGTGCGGCCAGCTCGCCCGCCACACGGCTTCCACGAGCGCGCGGCGGGTGACCGGGGCGCGCACGGCCGCGAGCTCGGCGCGGGCGTGCTCGCCGGCCGAGGCGGCGATGTCGGGGGCGACGTCGTCCGACTCCTCGAGCAGCGCCCGGGATGCCGCGACCCAGCGCCCGGCCCACGCGGGGGCATCCGGCTCGCCCACGACCTCGACGGCGTCCGCGAAGGTCGCGACGCGGCGGCCCGGGTTGTAGTCGTCGGCGCTCGACCCGCGCACGACGATCGTCTCGACCCCGTCGCGCTGGATGAGGGCGGGCACCTCACGACTGAGTGTCGGATGCCCGAAGACGATGACGCGTTGGACTCGGTCGCCGAAGTTGGCGGTGCCGAGCAGCTCGCGGTAGGCGACGACGAGCTGGGGGCCGAAGTGGGCGCCGCTCGCGACCTCGGCGAGCAGGGGGGCGCCGAGCTGGTGGGCGACCTCCTCGGCCCGCGGGCCGGCGCCGGTGCCCGCGACGACGACCGTGCCGGGGGCGGGGTGGAGGGTGAGTGCAGGGGAGGTCTCGACGAGCTCGACCCGCGAGCCCGGCTCCGACGGCAGCTCGACCACCGAGACCGCGGCGGGCAGATCCTCGTCCACCCACGTGAAGGGCGAGCTGAGGGGTTCGGCGAAGGCGAGGTTGAGGTGCACCGGAGCGGGACGCGGGCCGGAGGCCGCGGCGACGGCATCGCGGGCGAGGTGCGCCGCGGCATCCGCTTCACCGGGAAGTCCCGTCGGCGGGGCGACATCCCACGTGCGCTGCACCGCGGCACCGAAGATGCCGGGCTGCTCGGTGGTCTGGTTTGAGCCGACGCCGCGCAGCGACTCGGGGCGGTCGGCGCTGATGACGATGAGCGGCACGCCCGAGTGGTGCGCCTCGAGCACGGCGGGGTGCAGGTTGGCGACGGCGGTGCCGGAAGTCGTGATGAGGATGACCGGGGTCTGCGTCTCGGCCGCGAGACCCAGCGCGACGAACCCGCCGACTCGCTCGTCGATGCGCACGCGCAGCCGCACGAGCCCGTGCGCCTCGAACTCCGCCGCGGCGAGCGCGAGAGCCTGCGAGCGCGACCCCGGGCCGAGCACGATGTCGCGCACGCCGAGGCGCACGAACTCCCGCAGGAGGGCGACCGCGAAGGTGGTCGCCGGAGCCTCAGGACTTGGGTTGGTCATCGTCGGGGTCGTCGAGGTCGGCGAGCTCCTGCTCGAGCCGACGGATGCGCTCATCCTGCTCTTCATCGCGGTTGAGCTTGCCGATGAAGGCCGGGTCGTCCTCGGGCGGGAGGGTGCGGCGCTGGGCACCGCTCGTGCCCCACTCACGCCCGACGAGGAACCAGAGCAGAGCTCCGACGAACGGCACGACGAGGATGATGATGACCCAGAACACCTTGGGGAACGCCCGCACGCGGCTCTTCTCGATGATCACGAGATCGACGACCGCGAAGATGTCGAGCACGATCGCTGCGATCGCGAAAATCAACAGTCGACCCATAGCCACGATTCTAGGCGGGATGCCTGAGAGCACGGCGCGGGCGCGTCCAGCCACCGCGCTTACACTGGCATGGTGAAGCCCTGGGTGACCTACTC
>CALRZA010000132.1:0-5915 GCA_943372535.1 Auritidibacter sp. Marseille-P8566 | reverse complement strand
TTGGTCGCCGCGATGAACCCCCACACCTTGTCGAACACGGCGTTGTAGATGTGGGCGATCGCATCCCACGCGCTCTTGAGATCGGCGTAGAACTGCGGGTTGGTCGCCGCGATGACGCCGACGGCGAGACCGGCCAGGGCGCCGACCACGGCGCCGTAGGGTCCGCCGGTGATGAAGCCCTGCACCGCCCCGTAGACCATGAAGGTGAGCACGCAGCCCAGCGTGCACTCGCGATCGGCCCGCGCGGCATCCTGGGCGTCCTGAGCGCGCTCGGTGGGCGCCCTGACGTCGAGGCAGTACACGTGCTCGGTGGTCGGGTAGAGCTTCTGAGCCTGCGCGAGGTCGCTTCCGGCCTCGATCCCCGCTGAGACGAGCCGATCCCCGGGCGCCTGCGGGTAGCCGTAGTAGTCCGAACCCCAGTTGAAGGTGGTGGGGAAGGTCGCGTTGCCCTGCTGCCCGGCCCGGCGACTGAACGGTCCCGACGTCGGGTACATGCTCCAGACCCCGGCCTCGGGATAGGTGATCACCTCCTGGCAGGTGTTGCCGACCCCGGTCGAGACGTTCCCGCCGCTCGTGCCTTGGATCGAGGGGTTCCAGTTCGACCTCGGTTCGAAGGCGCTCGACCACGTCGCCGACTCGTCGATCCCGGGCGTCAGCGACACCGTCGGTGACTCGATCACCGGCCACGTGCCGTCCAGTGCGGAGGGGAGCCGCACCTCGGCCGTGCGGGTGGCCGAACCGAGGGGGAGCGGGTTCCCCTCGAGAGAGTTGGTGATCGCGATCGCCCGGATGAAGACGTCGTCGACCAGATTGCGCCCCGCCGCGAGATTCTCTCTGGCGGTCGCGCGGGCGAGCTCGTCGGCGAGGGCGAGATCATCGGTGCCGGCGAGCTCGTCGACGGTGAGGCTCGCGTTCTGCCACACGCCCGGATCCACCGTCGTCGCCTGGCCCGAGGGCACGTCGATCGAGTGGAACACGCCGGGCGGGTCGAGCAGCGGTGAGTTGCGGCTGAGCGGGTAGTACGAGAACTGGTAGCGCACCGCCCCGTAGCCGGCTTCCTGTGCCGTCGTCGTGAGGGTGATCGGGCCGGCCCCGCTGATCGGGGGCAGGAACTCGGGGTCCACGATCGTGGAGAACCCGGGCTTCGCCGCGCTGCCCGCCGGGATCGTCACCGTCAGATCGAAGTCCACCGCGACCGGACCTCCTCCCGGGGAGCCGGGCGAGACGCCGGGCGGATCGCACTCGCCGCCGCTCTGCGACGAGGCCCGGGGATCCTGCGCGGTCATGTCGGCTCGGCAGAACTGGCCTGCCGCCGCTCGTTGTGCGCCCAGACCATTGCTCGTCCACACCTCGAGGTCGATCTGGTCGTAGGCGGCGAGCTCGAGCATCCCGCGCAGGTCGTTGATGACCGCGGTGGAGAGCGTGGTGCCCTCGGCAGCGGGGATGCGCTGCCAGTCGCCCTGGTCGACGGACACGTAGACGTAGGGCTGCTCCACGAGCTCATCGGTGATGAGCAGGCCGCCCGAGATCACGGCGTCGCCGGTCCAGCCGCCCTTGGCGCACGCGTCCGGCAGCATCGCGGTCACCGGTGCTGTCGGGGCGCGGTCATCATCAGTACCGAGCGCGCTCGCTCCGATGCGCAGCCCGGTCAGCACGGTGGGCCCGATCGGCAGCGTCGAGAGCACGAGCTCGCCGCCCGCGGGCAGGTCACCGAGGGCGGCGTTGCCCGACCCGCCGTAGATGCGCAGGGGGTAGTCCGCGCTGGACGACACGCGAATCGTGCAGTCGACCTCCTCGGCGGTGATGACCGAGGCCCACACGCTGACGGGATAGGTGGGAACGTCGACTCGATCGAGCGCCGGCACCGGAGTGATGATCACCGTGCCGGTCGGCAGCACGGCCTCGGGGTCCACGATCGGGGCGAACGTGCCGAGCGCCTCCCGCGGCACTCCCAGCCGGCCCGCGATGGTGGCGAACGTGTCACCGGGGGCGCTGAGCAGTCGTACATCGGCGGCCGTCTGAGCAGACTCGCCGGTGTCCGATCCCAGATCGAGCACCGGGGTGGCCATCGGTGCCGATTGGGCGACTCGTCCCTCGGCATCCGTGGCCCGGGCCATCAGGAGGTGGCCGCCGGCCGTCACCGGAACGTAGTCGAGCGAGAGCGTGACCCGCCCGTCGTCATCGGTGCTGACGAGCGACGGGTCGTCGATGACGAGGTAGAGGTGGTCGTCCTCCCAGAGCTCGAGTCGCTCGATCGGTGCGCTCGGCGAGCTGCGAAGCGAGAGCGAGACCGTGCCGCCGCGGCTCACAAACGGAGAGGACGAGGCCTCGAGCTGCAGTGCGAAGGCGGACGGGATAGGGGTGCCCAGCGTGACCGCACCGGCCGGGGCGTCGCTAAAGAACCGCACCGCGGTGATGCCGGCGACGGCGACGAGCGCCACGGTGACGACCGACGCGAGAATCAGGGCGAGCGGCGAGGAAAGGAAGCGGCTGATCCGGCCCGGCGCCGGAGGGCGATCAGCGGCTCCGGACATGGGCTCATTGTGTCAGTGAGACGGTTTCAGCCGTAGTGGGGTTTTCGCCTACCGGCGCACTGCCCAGGGGTCACCGCCGTCACCGGCGGGCGAGCTCGCGGGTCGCGATCGCCGTGCGCGACGAGACGCCCCAGCGGTCGAAGATATCGGCGAGGTGCTTCTCGACCGTCTTCGTGCGGATGCCCAGTTCGGCGGCGATGGCGGCGTTGGTGAGCCCGGTCGCGACCAGCGCGGCCACCTGCTGCTGGCGCTCGGTGAGGTCAGGCAGATCTCCCTCGACGGAGCCCCCGACCTGAGAGGGGATGCCGGCGCGCGAACCCACGCCCAGGGCTCGCAGAGCGCGCGAGATGTGGCCCTGCACGGTGCGATCGGAGATGAAGAGAGTGCTCGCGATCACCCGATTGCTGTGACCCTCCTCCGCGAGAGCGACGATCTCGCGCTCGCGGTCGGTCAGACTCTCCCAGCCGCCGCGCCGGTCGCTGAGGACTCGCAGCGAGCGCGACGCTCGCCGACGCACCGCATCCGCCCCCAGCAGTTCTGCTTGGCGTGCCGTCTCGCTGAGGTTGCTGATCGCCTCGCTGTGCTCGCCTCGTGCGGCCAATGCTCCGGCGATCAGCATTCGAGACCGCAGTTCGTCGATCCGGGAGCCGGATGCCGAATCGTGCGCCGCCGAGATCGTCGCGCGCCTCAGCGCTTCGCCGTGGTCGCCTTCCGCTGCGGCGAGCCGGCTCAACGTCCGTTCCACTGCGGCCGCAGCGACGGGATACCGGGCGAGGGGTGCCGCCCGAGCCGCCCAGTCTCGAGCGGCCACCAGATCGTTGCGCGCCAGGGCTGCGCCGACCAGCAGCTCGTAACCGAAAGCCCGATCCCACGGCTTGATCCGAGGCAACCCAGCGCCACCGGCAGATGCCAGGAGCAGGGCAGCGGCGCGCTGCACCTGACCGGTCGCGGCCAACGACCACGAGACCAGGAGACATGAGCCCACCTGGACATAGGTCGTGCTCGACCGCGCCTCCGCGAGCACGAGGGCGCTGCGAGTATCGACCTCGACCCGGTCGGCTCGTTGGGCGGCCGCATAGCAGAGCAGCGCATCCGCAAGCATGCCCGCGGGCGGATAGCGACGCAGGTCGTGGTCGGACTCGAGCGCCGCGCACCGTGTCACGACAGCGTCGAGATCCCCTCGGAACAACAGCGACCGGGTGAGCTGCAGGTGAACCCAGACGGCGACCTGGTCGCTCGAGCCCGGTCCCACCGCCGGATGACTCGTGACGAGCTCATCGACAAGGGCGAATCGGCCGGTCGCCATGGCGGCCTCGATCAGCGGGTGGAGTGCGATCAGAGAATCGTCGCCCAGCAGTCGCACGGTGTCGGCGCGGTCCCGCACCCCGTCGAAGTCGATCGGTGCCGCGTCTGCGCCTCGATCGACCATGGCGTCAGCGAGCAGTAGGACGGCATCCACATAGAAGCGCTCGACCGAGCCGCGGGGTTCCTCGGCAGCGGCGAGCTCGGCGGTGCGGAACCCGTCGTCGTAGCGGCACAGGATCAACTCGCAGTACGCGCGGAAGGCCAGCAGCACCGCGCGCTCGTCCGCCGTGACCGCGGCCGTGGCGAGCACGTCGGCGCGCTCCGCGGCCGCGGGGGCGGCACCGGACATCGCGCGGTCCCACTCGTGGCCGATGGCCCGCCAGACCTCCATTGGGTCATGCTACCGGCGAGGGTGCCTCCGGGTCAGTCAACGGGAGGCGATACCACCGGTCGGCGTTGGGATTGTCGTTGTAGGCAGCGACCTCCACGAAGCCCGATGAACGGTACAGCGCTCCTGCCGCGGTCAGGCTCGAGTGGGTGTCGAGCACGAGCTCGTGCGCCCCACTGGCCCTGGCGTGGGCGGTCAGGGCGTCGAGGATCGCGCGGCCGAGACCGAGCCCCTGGGCGTCGGGGCGCACGTACAGGTGCTTGACCTCGAACCTGCTCGCGGTCAGCGCGCGCACGCCGCCGCATCCGCTGGCGACGCCATCCACCGTCGCGACGAGGAAGAGCCCGGGGTCGAGGAAGGCGTCGGGAGTGGGCGACGCAGGCCGGTAGACGCCCGGGCCCGGGAAGGCGTGGAGGCGGTACTCGACGTACTCGCTCAGGAGGGCCTGCGCCGCGGCATCCTCGACGCTCGTGGGCATCAGGGCGATCATCGGGCCATGCTACGACTTGGTAGGTTGGGGCCATGACCACCAGCGTTGCCATCGCCGGCGCGACCGGGCGCATGGGCCAGCTCGCCACCCGTCTGATCGAAGGTTCGGACGAGTTCGACCTCGTCGCATCGCTCGACTCGTCGAGCGACCTGAGCGCGCTCGCGGGTGCCGATCTCGTGCTCGACGTGACCGTGCCTGCGGTCTCTCAGAGCGTCGTCGAGTACGCGATCGCGCAGGGCAGCAACGTTCTCGTCGGCACCTCGGGGTGGACGAGCGAGCGCCTCACCGCCCTCGAGCGCACGCTCGCCGAGAGCGTCGGTGTCGGGGTCATCGTCGTGCCGAACTTCTCGCTGGCCTCGGTTCTCGCCACGGCGTTCTCCGCGCTCGCCGCCCCGTTCTTCGACTCGATCGAGATCGTCGAGGCGCACCACGCGTCGAAGGTCGACTCGCCCTCGGGCACCGCGATCCGCACCGCCGAGCTCATGGGACTGGCCCGGGCCGACCGCGGTCCGGTGGTCGCGCCGCACGTCGATCAGCGCGCGCGCGGGCAGCAGGTCTCGAGCATCCCGATCCACAGCATGCGGTTGCAGGGGGTGCTCGCCCGCCAGGAGGTCGTCTTCGGCGGCACGGGCGAACTGCTCACGATCACCCACGACACGATCTCGGCGACGTCGTATGAGGCGGGTCTGATGCTCGGCCTGCGCGCCGCACGGTCCGCGGTCGGCCTGACGGTCGGCCTCGACAAGCTCATCGATCTGGGCTTGTCACGCGGAGCCACCGGATGAGTTCGCGCATCGGCGCCCTCGTCATGGCGGCGCTCCTGGTGCTCTACCTCGTGTTCGTCACGCAGTACGCGATCATCCTCATGTCGACCGGCAACGGGTACGCGATCGCGATCGGCATCGCGCTCGCGGTGCTGCCGATCGTGGGTGCGTGGGCCCTCGTCTCCGAACTGCTGTTCGTGTGGCGCGGCCAGCGGCTGGTCCGGCTCCTCGGCGACGAGGGCGGCTTGCCGGTGGATGACCTGCCGCGCCTTCCTAGCGGACGCATCGACCCCGCGGTCGCCGACGAGCGTTTCCCGGCCGCCAAGGCCGCGGTGGAGGCGAGCCCGGCCGACTGGCGCCCCTGGTAGCTCCTCGGGCTCGCCTATGACGCGAGCGGCGATCGACCCCGGGCGCGGTGGGCGACCCGGCGGGCC
>CALRZA010000131.1:0-5945 GCA_943372535.1 Auritidibacter sp. Marseille-P8566 | reverse complement strand
CGTGCAGGGTTCCCAGACCCTCGACTGGACCGCGACGAGCGACATGACGATCACGACGGACTACACCCTCACCGTGACCGCGCAGCCCTCGGCCGAGCAGATCATCGTGATCACCGAGACGCACGGCGGCTCGTCGAGCGGCAAGGCCTACATCAACGGCGACGTCGCGATCCCGCGCAAGTGGAGCGGAGGCGACTTCGCGATCGAGGCGACGGCCACGAGCAACGGCGAGGCGCTCGAGACCGTGCCCTACACGATGCCCCGTCTGGTCGTCGACGACTCGGTCGGCCTCGAGCTCACCTGCTCCGACGGCACCATGACCGTGCACCCTCGCGGCAGCGACGTCACCCTGACGTACTCGCGCGGCTAGCTAGCTAGGCGGGGGTTCCGACCTCCAACGGCAGGTTCGGGTCGGCGCTCCACTCCTCGAGCGAGCCGTCGTAGATGCGCACCGCCGTGGTGCCGATCGCCGCGAGCGTCAGCGCGTTGCCCGCGGCCGAGATGCCGCCGCCGCAGTACAGCAGCACCTCCGCGGGGGTGTCGGCCGCGACATCCACGCCCGCTGAGGTGTAGGCGAGGATCAGCTCGACGCGGCTGCGCACGTGGCCGTCCGAGGTGAACAGGTCGCGGCTCGAGACGTTGACGCTGTTCGGGATGCGGCCGCGGCGGGCATAGCGCGTCGGGTCGGCTCCCGTGAACGATCCCGCCGGCAACCCGCAGACGAGCGGGCGGTCGTCATCGGCGGCCCGTTCGAGCAGCTCCTCCTTGCTCACCCACGCGGGTCGCGCGGCTGTGGCGCTCCACGTCGGCACGCTCGCACGGGCGGGGCTCTCCCCGCTCCCGACCGGCTGACCCGCGCCCTGCCAAGCCCTGAAGCCCCCGTCGAGAACCCGGGCCTCGACGCCGATCCAGCGCAGGAGGTACCAGAGCCGCGCCGCCCACAGGGTGCCGGTGCTGTCGTAGATCACGACCGGCTCGCCCTTCGCGATGCCGAGGCGCGCGAGCTCGTCGGCAATCGCCTGCGGTTCGGGGTGCGAGTAGTGCAGGGTCGCGGTGGTGTCGGAGAACTGGGAGGCGACATCCACGTGCTGCGAGCCGGGGATGTGCGCCTCGATCCAGCGCGGACGCCCCGAGTCGCGCCGGTAGTCGCCGTCGAACTGGGCGGGGTGCAGTACGAGGCTCGCGTCGAGCACGGCCGGAGGCGTCGCCGAGCCGAGGGCGTCGGCGAGCTCGGAGACGGAGATGAAGGGAGCGGTCATGGGTCCACTCTCGCAGCGCGCAGCCTCGCGCGCCAGCGGGCGGCGTGCTCGGCCGCGTCCGGGCCGGGCACGATCTCGTCGGCGAGCGCGGCGGGGTTCTCGCGGGCGATGTGCGCGTCCTCCTGCGCCGCCCAGCGATCCCAGTGCGGCGCGTAGAGGGCGCCGTCGCGAGCGAGGGCGCGGGCCTTGCGAGCCGGGGCGTCCAGATCGATCCAGAGGGCGGCATCCGCGAGAGGACGGCTCGCCCGCGAGATCGCCCCCATACCCTCGACGAGGATCGGGCGGCTCGGATCGAGCTCGCGCCACGGGCCTGGCGAGTCGGTCGACCAGTTCCACGATCGCCACCGCGCGGTAGTGAGGAGGCCCGCGACCATCGCACTGCCCTCGGCCAGGCCGTCCCACCCGGGGTAGAGATCATCGAGGCGCACGAGCTGCAGCTCGGGCCAGTCGGCTGCGATCGCGGTCGCCAGTTCGCTCTTGCCCGACCCGGAGCGGCCGTCGATGAGGTAGCGGCCGGGGGTCGCTCGGGCGGCCGCGCCAGCCGCCGCTTCGGCCGCAGCCTCAGCCGCCGACAACGGGACTCCACGATCCGGTGACCACGGATGCCGTGACCGCGAGCGCGCCGATGGCGGCTCCTCCGGCGATCACGAGCCACTCCGCGACGCCCCACGGCGAGACGCGAGCGTTCGTGCGAACACCCGGAGCGCCGAATCCCCGGGCCTCCATCGCAGTGGCAAGCGATGAGCCCCGGCGGATCGACATCACGAGCAGAGCGTACGCCTGCCCGGCGAAGCGGCGCACTCGCCCGCGATCGGCGACGCCGCGTGCCCGCCGGGCCAGCTCGAGGCTGCGCCACTCCTGCCCGAAGACGGTGATGAGCCGCATGCCCGCGAGGGCGCCGACGAGCGGTCGCGCGGGCAGACGCAGCCGCTGGATGAGTCCGTCGGCGAGCTCGGTCGGGTCGACCCCGATCAGCAGCACGACCGCAGGAAGCCCGATCGCGAGGACGCGCAGCCCGGTCGCGAGGGCAAGGGCGAGGGAGCCGTCGCTCACCCGCGCCAGCAGGAACTCGAAGAACACGTCGCCCTCGGTGCGGCCGTAGAGGGCGATCGTCAGCGCGGCGAAGGGGGCGGCGATCCAGATCGGCGCGGTGCGCAGCCAGAACACGCGAGCCGGGATGCGCAGGAACGCGAAGACGACCAGCTCGAGGGCGAGGGCGACGCCCGCGGAGACCGGGTCGAGCGACGCGATCACCGCGACGCTCAGCACCAGCGCCGCCGCCATGCGGGCGACGGGGTTGGTGCGCAGCACTCGGCTGCGCGGGGCGGGGGTGATCGCGGTCACGTGAGCCGCCGTTCCTCGTCCGCGAGGGCGGCCGTGAACTCGCGGTCGTGGCTGATGGCGACGACGCCGGTGCCGGCATCCACGAGTTCGGCGATGAGGCTGACAACCTCGCGCCACGTGCGGGCGTCCTGACCGAACGTCGGCTCGTCGAGCACGAGGAGCTTGGGAGCGGTCGCGAGCGCGGCGGCGACGCTGAGCCGGCGCTTCTCGCCGCCGGAGAGCGTGAACGGGTTCGCCCGGGCAAGGCCGGTGAGCCCGAGTCGCTCGAGCAGCGGGTCGACGATCTGCGCGATCTGCTCGGCGGTGCGCCCGAGCGCGCGGGGCCCGATCTCGAGCTCGCCCCGCACGGTCGCGGCGAGGAAGCTGTGCTCGGGATTCTGGAAGACGAAGCCGATGCGCGTGAGCAACTCCCGCGAGCGCCAGCGGTGCGGGAGCGGCCCGGCCTCGGCGGCGAGCTCGGGGGCGGCGATGACCTCTCCCGCAAGCGGCGGCATGAGCCCGGCGATGGTGAGGCCGAGCGTCGACTTGCCGACCCCGTTCGCCCCGGTCACGGCGAGCAGCCGGCCCGACGACACCGTGAGGTCGAGGTCGCTCTGCACCGGGGCATCGCGCCCGACCGAGAGCGCGGATGCCGTGAGCAGTTCCGTCGCCGCCGGTCGCGTCCCGCGGGCGGGCGCCCACGCCGCGCGTCCGGGCACCCACACGCCGTTCTCGGCGAGGCTCGCGCCGTGCGTGCCGAGCACCGCGGCAGGGGTTCCGTTCGCGATCACGCCCTCGGGGCCGAGAACGATGACGCGATCGACGAGGTCGAGCCAGGCCTCCACGCGATGCTCGATCACCACGAGCGTGGCGCCGGTGGCGTCGAGAACGCGGGCGACGGCATCCCGCACCTCGGTGACGCCGTCGGGATCGAGGTTCGCGGTGGGCTCGTCGAGCACGAGCACGCCGGGCCGCAGGGCGAGGGCGCCGGCAAGAGCGAGGCGCTGCTTCTGTCCGCCGGAGAGCGCCTCCGTGGAGCGATCGAGGGCGACGTCGAGGCCGACCGCGTCGAGGCTGGCGCGCACGCGATCCCAGATCTCGTCGCGCGGCATGCCGAGGTTCTCGCCGCCGAAGGCGATGTCGTCGCCGACGCGCGCGAGGATGACCTGCGAGTCGGGATCCTGCAGCACGAGTCCCACGCTGCCGCGAGCGAGCTCGGGGGCGCGGTCGTCGACCGTCAGGCTGCCGGTCGCTTCGCCGGCATCCCGGTCGAGCACCCCGGCGATGCCGTGCGCGAGGGTGGACTTGCCCGAACCGGAGGCACCGAGCAGCAGCACGCGCTCGCCCGGGGCGATGCGGAACGTGACGTCACGTACCGCCCAGGCGAGGCGCCCGCCGTGGCGCCACGACCAGCCGCGCGCCTCGACGGCGAGCGGGGAGTGGCCCGACGGCGGGCGCTCCGGCACGAGGTGGTGTCTCAGACCCGCACCGCGGTGTCGCGGCCGGAGGCGAACCGGTTGAGCGCGCCGGTGCGGGCGATCGCGCGCACGAGCAGCCACGATCCCAGACCGGCGATGACAGCGCCGGAGATGATCGCGGCGACCGTGTAGACGATGGCGAACGCGGTGTCGGCGCCGGCGTAGTAGAGCACGAGGTCGTTGATCGCCATCGCGACGCCCGCGGCGGCACCGGCGAGCATCGCCACCGGCAGACCCCAGCGGCGGTAAAGGAACGCGGCGAAGACGAGTTCGGCGCCAAGGCCCTGCACGAGTCCGCTCTCGATCGTCAGCAGTCCCCACTGGCTCACGATGAGCGCGGACACCGTTGCCGCGAGAACCTCGCCGTAGAGTGCCGCACCCGGGCGGCGCACGATCAGGCCGACGAGCACGCCGGGGATGAGCCAGATGCCGTAGAGCAGGGTCTGCAGTCCCGGGATGACCGCGGCGAGCGGCGCGGTGATGGCGTCGTAGCCGAGGTTCCACAGGGCGAGCAGCAGGCCGCTGGCGACGGCGACGATGCTCGCCACGACGATGTCGACGACGCGCCAACGGTTCGGGGATGCGGTGGGGGTGGTGTCAGTCATGACGTGCCTTTCGAATGATCGGCACGGGTTTCAAGAGGCCTCCCTGCGCTGGCATGATCCAGATCAGGTTCGACGGTCGAAGCTTGGAGAAGCTTCCTCTCAGCCCGGCTCACCGGACTCCCGTGTACGCGATCAGTCTAGCGCGACGGCCGCAGCGGCGCGGCGGGCCGTCGAATCCGCCGCTCCCCAGTGACTAAGTTCGACTCATGATGCGCGCGAAACTCCTGCTGACGATCGGCGGAGTGGTCACGCTGCTCGGGATGACGATCGCCGGGGTCGCCTGGATCTGGCTGGCAACGGAATGGGGCGATGGGCCCCACATCTACGACCCGGACGGGCCGCTCTACAGGCAGGTGTCGATGGCACGATTCGGGGCGTTCGTCGGAATTCTCACACTGGCGATCGGGCTGGTCCTGGTGGCGGTCGGCTTCATCAGACTCAGAAAGGTGTCGTGACGTCGTGGCGGAAGTCACCCCGATTCAGCTTCTCGTCTGCCTCGTTCTCGGGCTGGCGGGACTGACGCTGGTCATCCTTCAATTCGTCCGGAACCGTCGGCGGCAGAACACCCAGGCGGTCAAGTTCCTCGTTCTTGGTCTCATCGCCGTGCCCGTGCTCCTCGTGCTGGTGTCGATCTACGTCGGCCAGATCTGGACCGTCATCACCGCCGGCGCGTGACGCGGCCGGGGAGTGGCCGAGCTAGTCCGTGAACGCCTTCCACTGGTTGTGGCCGATGCGCAGCGCCTTGAGGGCCGGGTAGGCGCTGAGGAAGATCGCCATCGGCGCCCGCAGGCGCAGGCTCTGGATGTCGTGGGCGTCGTAGGTGCGCTCGAACCGCATGACGTAGTCGTAGAACTCGCGCGGGGAGTTGTCGAGCCGTCGCGCCGACATTCCGGTGACCATGTCAGACGAGTACACGACCTTGTGGCCGCCCTCGTTGAGGTGGATCGAGAGGTCGATGTCCTCATGGAACTCGTCGGCCTCGTCGAGGCAGGCTTCGTCGCGGATCGCCCGCCACGCGCTCGCCCGCAGTGCCATGTTGCTGCCGAATAGCAGGTGGAACTCGCTCGTGACCCGCACCAGCGCGCGACGGATGGTGTCATCCGCGATGGCACCGAACCGACGCAGTGGCATGTCGTAGTAGATGACCGGGCCGGTGGCGGCATCCACCTCGGGATCGGTGAAGAGGCGCTGCACCTCCTCGACCCACGTGGGCTCGAGCACCGAGTCGGCGTCGATGCGGCCGATCACGTCACCGGTGGCGGCATCCAGCCCGAAGTTGC
>CALRZA010000130.1:0-5973 GCA_943372535.1 Auritidibacter sp. Marseille-P8566 | reverse complement strand
GAGGGCGAGGTCGCTGCCGCGCGGTCCCACGAAGCCCAGGCCGACGGGGGCGGGCGTGAACTGCGTCGCGAGCGGCACCGAGATCAGTGGGGCCGAGAGTCCGGGGCGGCCGGTGAGTCCGGCGATGCAGGTGAGGCGCAGGGTGCCGGCGCGCGTGCGCTCGATGGTGGCGGCATCCGCGGTCGCCGACGGAGCGATGGATGACGCGGCCGGCATCACCAGCACGCGATCCCCGAGCACGGCATCCAGCCGCCGCCGAGCCGCCGCCCACGCGACGCGGGCCTCGGCTTCCGTGCGCTCATCGATCGTGGACGCCCAGGCGAACCGCGCCGCGATCTCGTCACCGAGGGCGCCGGGGTGCGCCTCGATCCAGTCGCCGTGAGTGCGCCAGGCCTCGGCGGATTGCACCGTGCGGAAGATCTCGAACAGCTCGTCGAGGTCACCGAGATCGATCGCCTCGACGCGCGTCGCGAGGCCGGTGGCCGTGAGTCCGGCGTGGAAGGCCTCGCGCACCTCGGGCTCGAGCACCGCCGAGAAGCCCGGGTTCACGACGAACTGCGGCTCGACCGAGCGCTGCCCGGTGACCGAGGTCGCGGCCGCACGGCGCAGAGTCGCGGCATCCCGCGTCAGCCAGCCGACCGTGTCGAAGCTGGGGGCGAGCGGGAGGAGGCCGGCCCCGTCGACGGAGCCGTGCGTCGTGCGGAGGCCCCAGAGGCCGCAGTACGAGGCGGGCACGCGCAGCGATCCGCCCGTGTCGGTGCCGAGCCCGATGGTGACCTGCCCGGTCGAGACCGCGGCCGCGGGTCCGTTGGACGATCCGCCGGGGATGCCCCCGACGACGGCCGGGTTGGGCGGGGTGCCGTAGTGCGGGTTGCGGCCGGCGATCGAGTAGGCGAACTCGTCGGTGCGGGCGATACCCGTGACCGAGGCGCCGGCATCGAGGAGGGCCGCGACGGCAGGGGCGTGGCGGGGTTCGGCGGGGGCGGAGGCGAGGTACTTGGGCACACCCCCGCCGATCGCGTGGCCCGCGACGGCGAAGAGGTCCTTCACGGCGACGGTCTCGCCGGCGAGGGTTCCCGTGGGCGCGCCTGCGACGAGCGGCGTGCCGACGAGACGCCAGATCGCAGTCGCGGTAGCGGGGCCGGGAAGCGCGACGTGCGCCGCCGTGACGACCCACACACCGTCGATCCGACGCCAGAGCTGCGTCTGCTGGCCGCGGCCGCCCGTGGCGGGCACTGTGATCGCGATGACGAGAGCCGCGTCCTCCGCGATCGAGGTCACAGAGACGTGCGCGATCGTGCGGGCGGGCGCCCCGCCGCGGCCCTGCCGGAACGTGGAGATCGCGTCATGCCCCACGAGGATGCCGACGGCATCCCCGCGAAGGGTCTCGGCCCCGGGGGCGAACAGACGGTCGAGCGCGGCGAGGTCGTTGGCCATGAGGGCGCGCTCGTAGTCCCAGAACGCGTCGAGAACAGAGCCGTCAGTCAAAGTCGCTCACCCGGATCTTCGCGTGCACGCCCTTGACGATGTCGACGACCTGCGAGATGTCGAAGTCGGTCGCGGCGCTGAGGTAGGCGTAGGCATGCGCCTCGTCCATGCCGAAGCGCGCCTGCAGCAGCGAGAGCGCCGCGCGCACGGCGTTCTGCACGGCGGTGTCGAGGTCGCGGTCGAGGCCCGTCGGCACGAGGTACTCGTCGGTCTGCACGAGCGGCCCGAGCACCGCCCCGAACTCGGCGAGAGCCACCTCGGCCGGCACGACCTCGAAGCGGACCGACGCGCGCAGCGATGCCTCCATCGCGGTGAGCGCGACCTCGCCGTCACCCTGGGCGAAGTGCGGGTCGCCGACGTAGGCGAGCGCGCCCTCGACCTGCACGGGCAGGTAGAGCACGGCCCCTTCGGTCAGCAGCTTGATGTCGATGTTTCCACCGTGGCTGCCCGGCGGCACCGAGTGCGGCCGCTCGTCACCCGCGACCGCGACTCCCATGGTGCCGAGGAACGGCGCGAGCGGGAACCGCACCGTGTGGTCGCCGCCGAGCACGCGCGGCAGGGTGCCGTGGTCGCCATCGACGGCGGCGAAGATGCTGACGTTGCCCGCGGATCGGGGCAGTTCGCCGACGAGCGCCCCCTTGCCGTGCCGGTTCGAGATGACGCCGTAGGGCACGCGCGGCAGCAGCTCGACCACGGTCATCTTCAGCAGGTCCCCGACGCGGGCGCCACGCACCGCGATCGGGCCGGTGATGACGTGCGGGCCGTCGGCGGCGGCATCCCGAGGGTGAGCGGATGCCGCGAGCGCGACCGCATCGTCGAGCACGGCCTCGCGGCTCACGCCGTAGGAGGCGAAGAACCCCGCGGGGTCGCGCCCCTGATCCTCGAGGATGCCCTCGTGGCTGATCGTGTCGATCGTCACCTCGGTGCCCGCGTCGATCGTGAGCACCGGGGCATCCGCCGCACACGGCAAGCGACCCCAGAGCACGGCGGCGGGGTCGGCGGGCAGGTACACCGACGAACGGATCGGGCCGGCGCCGGGCTGGAGGATCTCGAACGGCACGGCGCGCCCCTTCTGCTGTGGTGCGTTCAGACTATCGAGTGAAGCGCGCCACCCACGGCGTGGCCGGGTCGTCCGCGAGCTGGGCCAGTGAGCCGCGTTGCACGGCGCGACCACGCTCGAGCACGAGGATGTCGTCGGCGAGGGCCGCGGCATCCGCCCGGTCATGCGTCACGACGATCGTCAGGCCGCCCCAGTCGGCGAGATGCGTGGCGAGCTCGGCTCGAACCTCGTCGCGGACCTCGACGTCGAGGGCGGCGAGCGGTTCGTCGAGCAGCAGCAGCTCGGGGTCGGTCGCGAGCGCCCGGGCGAGGGCGACGCGTTGAGCCTGCCCACCGGAGAGCTGGGCTGGGCGACGATCGGCGAGCTCGGTGATTCCGAGCCTGTCGAGCCAAGCCGCCGCTGTCGCCCGAGCTGCCACTCGGCCGCGCCCAAGGGCCCGTGGCCCGAACGCGACGTTCTCGAGCACGGTGAGGTGCGGGAAGAGCAGGTAGTCCTGAAAGACGTAGCCGACGCGGCGTTGCTCGGGCGGCAGGCCGTCGAGCTGGCGGTCGCCGAGGCGGATGGACCCGGTGCTGTCGACGAGCCCCGCGAGCGCCGCGAGCAGCGTGCTCTTGCCTGCGCCGTTGGGCCCCACGATCGCGAGGGTGCTGTCGGTGGCGAACTCGACTTCGAGATCGAACGCGCCCCGCGTCACCGCGAGGGCCGTCTCGAGCCTCACGACGTCAGCCCCGGCACCCAGCGGTCGCGCAGGCTCACGAGCACGATCACGCTTACGGCGAGCAGCACGAGCGCGAGGGCGATCGCGGCATCCGGGTCCCGCTGCAGTTCGAGGTAGGTGGCGATCGGCAGCGTCTGGGTGATACCGGGGAAGCTGCCCGCGAACGTGATCGTCGCGCCGAACTCCCCGAGCGAGCGGGTGAAGCACAGCAGGGCGCCGGCGCTGATGCCGGGCGCGACGAGCGGCAGCGTGACCCGGCGGAATACCGTGAGCCGCGACGCCCCCAGCGTGGATGCCGCGAGCTCGTACCGCGCGTCGACTCCGCGCAGCGCGCCCTCGACCGCGAGCACGAGGAACGGCATCGCGACGAACACCTGCGCGATCACGACCGCGGCCGTCGAGAACGGGATCTGGAACGGCAGGAACTGCCCGATGAGCCCACGGCGCCCGAGCAGCAGCAGCAGCGCGACACCGCCGACGACCGGGGGCAGCACGAGCGGAACGATGATCGCCGTGCGCAGCAGGCGCCTCGGCACGGCCGGCCAGTCGACCGAGCGCGCGAGCACGATCGCCAGCGGGATGCCCAGCACGAGGCTCACGAGGGTGGCGAGCGCCGCCGTTCCGATCGACAGGGCGAGGGCCTGCACGACGCTCGAGCGGGACAGCAGCTCGGGCAACTGCCCCCAGGGCGCCCGCAGGATCAGGGCGGCCAGTGGCATGGTGAGCAGGGCGAGGGCGAGGGCCGCGGGGATGAGCAGGGCCGGGCTGAGGCGCCGGCGGCCGGCCGGACCGGGGCGCCCGCCCGCGTTACGGCGCACCGAAGCCCGCCTCTCGCAGGATCGCCTGGCCGGCATCCGACAGCACGAACGCGACGAACGCGGTCGCTGTCGCGGAATCCGAGAGCGCGGCGATCGGGTAGGCGACCGGCTCGGCCTCGGGGAGTGCGATGCCCTCGACGGCGGCACCCGCGGCCCGGACGTCGGTGACGTACACGAGTCCGGCATCCACCTCGCCGAGTTCGATCTTGGTGAGCACGGCCTTGACGTCCTGTTCGAACGTGTCGACCGCAGCGGTGATGCCCGCCTGCTCGAGGAGGGTCGCGGATGCCGCGCCGCACGGCACCTCGACCGCGCAGAGCGCGATCGCGAGCTCGCGGCGGGCGAGGTCGGCGAGTCCGCTGATGTCGCCGGGGTTGCCGGCGGGAACGGCGAGGGCGAGCGCGTTCGTCGCGAAGACGGTGCCGTCGGGCAGTTGAGCGGTGCTGGCCGAGGCGAAGACATCCGCTGGAGCGCCCTCGGCGATCTGGGTGGCGAGGCCGGAGCTGCCGCCGTAGTTGAGCACGATGTCGACGCCGGGGTTCGCCTCCTCGAAGGCGGCGGCGATCTCGTCGAAGCTCTCGGTCAGGGAGGCCGCGGCGAAGACGGTCGCGGTGCCGCTGGGGGTGCCGGGCGCCGGTGGCGTGGCGCATCCGGCGAGCGCGACCACGACGGCCGCCGCGAGCGCAACGCGTCTCACGGCACCTCGACCGTCACGTTGGTGGCCTTGATCGTCGCCGTCGCGAGGCTCCCGGGCTCGAGGCCGAGCTCGGCCGCCGCCTCGGCGCTCATGAGCGAGACGATGCGGAACGGCCCGGCCTGCAGCTCGACCTGCGCCATGACGGTGTCCTTGGTCACCTTCGTGACGATGCCCGTGATGCGGTTGCGCGCGCTCGTGCGGCCGTGAGGGAACGCGTCGGCGAGCGCCGAGTCGGCGGCGAGCTCCTGGGCCAGGTCGGCGAGGCGCACGCCATCGACGGTCGCGGGGCTTCCGGAGAGCTCGAGCCGACCGGCCTCCGCCCAGCGGCGCACGGTGTCGTCGCTCACGCCGAGCAGCGCGGCGGCTTCCTTCACGGTGAACCGGGTCATGGGCATCCTCATCTGCGGTCAACAGGGCCTAATCTAGCCGCAATCACGTCTCGGGTCGCCCTCTGCGTCGGCGCTGGCAGACTTGACCCATGGATGCCCGCTACTCGCGCCAGCTCGCCCTGCCGGGGTTCGGCGAGCGCGGGCAGCAGCGCCTCGGCGCTGCCCGGGTGCTCGTCGTGGGCGCGGGTGGACTCGGCAGTGCCGTCATCCCCCTGCTCGCCGGCGCCGGGGTCGGCCGCCTCACGATCATCGACGACGACGTGGTGGAGCCGAGCAACCTGCACCGCCAGACGATCCACCGGGCCGATGCGATCGGCAGCCCCAAGGCCGAGAGCGCGGCGGCGTTCGTCGCGGGCCTCAACCCCGGGGTGGAGGTCACGGCGCTCGTGCAGCGGCTGACGGCATCCACGGCCCTCGATCTGTTCGCGCAGCACGACCTCGTGCTCGACGGCAGCGACACCTTCCCGACCCGCTACCTGGTGGATGACGCGGCCCGCCTCACCGGCATCCCGAGCGTCTGGGGGGCGGTGAGCCAGTACGGCGGACAGGTCGGCGTCGCCTGGGCCGAGCGCGGGCCGACGTATCGCGACCTGTTCCCGGTGCCGCCCGCGCCCCGCACGGTCGTCACGTGCGCCGTCGGCGGCGTGCTGCCGAGCGTGTGCGGTGTGATCGGCTCGCTCATGGCGGGCGAGGCGCTCAAGATCCTGAGCGGGCTCGGCGAGCCGTTGATCGGCCGGGTCACGACCTACGACGCGCTCACGGGCGGGTTCCGCGAGCTCGCCTATGCGGCCGACCCCGACGCC
>CALRZA010000129.1:0-5975 GCA_943372535.1 Auritidibacter sp. Marseille-P8566 | reverse complement strand
GCGTCGGGCGTCGCCGTGCCGTGGGCTCTCGAGGCCCAGGCGCTGCTCGCGCAGGACTGGGGCGTCTCGGCCGATGTCTGGTCGGTCACGTCGTGGACCGAGCTGCGCCGCGATGGCGTCGCCGCCGACGAGTACTCCATGCTGCACCCGGAGGAGCCTGCCCGCGTGCCCTACGTGACGCAGAAGCTCTCGGGAGCCCAGGGTCCGTTCGTCGCCGTGACCGACTTCATGCACGCGGTGCCGGACCAGATCCGGCAGTTCGTGCCCGGGGACTACGCCACGCTCGGCGCCGACGACTTCGGCTTCTCCGACACTCGCGCCGCTGCTCGTCGGTACTTCCTGATCGACGGCCCCTCGATCGTGGTGCGCACTCTCGAGTCGCTCGCGAAGCAGGGCGTCGTCGACCGCTCGGTCATCCGTCAGGCGATCGACAAGTACCGCCTGCTCGACGTGACGGCGGGCACGACCGGATCGGCCGGCGGCGAGAGCTAGGCCGGCCCCCGTGGCGGTTCAGAAGACGAAGGAGCAGACGCTCGCCTGGCTGAGGACGATCTCGGGCGAGCTGGCCACCGCGACCCTGAAACGCCTCGACGAGACGCTGCCCTGGTACGGCGACATGCCGCCGGGGCGGCGCTCGGCTGTCGGGCTCGTCGCCCAGGCGGGCATCACGAGCTTCATCTCGTGGTTCGACGACCCCAAGTCGACGCCGTGGATCGCGGCCGACGTCTTCGGCGCCGCACCGCGCGAGCTGCTGCGGTCGGTCAGCCTCACGCAGACCCTGCAGCTCATCCGCATCACGGTGGAGGTCGTCGAGGCGCGCGTCAAGGATGGCGACGACATCCTGCGCGAGTCGATCCTGCTCTACTCGCGCGAGATCGCCTTCGCGGCCGCGGATGTCTACGCTCGCGCCGCCGAGGCCCGTGGGCTCTGGGATGCCCGCCTCGAGGCCCTCGTCGTCGACTCGATCCTCTCGGGCGAATATGACAACGAGCTGCCCAGCCGCATCGCAGCTCTCGGCTGGAACGGTCACGGCGAGGTCAGCGTGCTCGTCGGCACCGCCCCGACGATGCTCGACGTCGACCAGTTGCGTCGCACCGCCCGGCACCTCGACGCCGACGTGCTCATCGGAGTTCAGGGCAGCCGCCTGGTGCTCGTGATCGGGCGAGCGGGGCCGGCCCCCACCGACGCCGACGCGACTCCCCCGCTGTCGTTCCTGGCCATCGCCGAACAGCTCGAGCCGGGCTTCGGGCCGGGCCATCTCGTGCTGGGGCACGTCGTGCCCTCGCTCGTGGATGCCTCCAAGAGCGCCAAAGCGGCTCTCGCCGGCTTCGCGGTCGCCCGCTCATGGCGCAATGCGCCGCGCCCCACCCTGGCCGACGACCTGCTGCCCGAGCGCGCCTTCGCGGGCGACCCGCTCGCGCGCGCGACGCTCATCAACCGCATCTACCGGCCCCTGCAGGCGCACTCAACCGACCTCCTCGCGACTCTGTGGTGCTACCTCGACAACGGCCGGTCGCTCGAAGCGACCGCGCGCGAGCTCTTCGTTCACCCGAACACGGTGCGCTACCGCCTGAAGCGCGTGAGCGACGTCATCGGATGGGATGCGACCGGCGCCCGTGAGGCGCTCATCCTGCAGGCCGCGATCATCGTCGGCTCGATCGCCGACCCCGACTCCGCGAAGAGGCGCTGATATGGCCGAGACCGCCCGCCGACCCCGACCGCCCGTCGCGGTGATCGTCGTCGTGATCCTCGTCTATGTCTCTGGCGTGCTCGATGTCATCGGCGGGATCGTGACGATCCTCACCCGCTACGCGCCCGAGATCGAAGCCGACTCGAGCGATCAGCTCATCGTCACGCTCGTCGGCGCCGGCGGCATCCTCATCGGACTCTTCACCTGCGCCCTCGCGTCCGGGCTGTTCCGCGGCCGCCGCTCGGCGCGGCTGATCGTGACGATCGCGCTGGCGATCTCGTTCGTGCTCGCGGTGATCGACCTCATCACCGACCCGGTCAACCTCGTCGTGAAGATCGGCGACCCGGTGCTGACCGCTCTGATCGCGTCAGCCCTGTGGCTCGGCGGGGCCAGCCGGCACTTCGCGCACCGCGCCGCCTGACATCCCCGCGATCAGCCGGGCCTCGACTCGAGCGACGTACCGGCGGTGGAAGAACCGCACGATCTCGATCCCGAGGATCGCGACCAGCACCGTGCCGATGATCAGCAGGGCGGTCGGCAGCGTGGGGTTGACGAACTGCAGGAAGTCGGCGGCGATCGGCACCGAGTAGACGAGGATCAGGCCGACCATCATCGCGCCGATCACGGCGAGCTTGAGCCCCTCGATCGGCCGCGACAGCACGATGAGCACCCACAGCCCGACGATCGTGAGGATGAGCGTCGAGCCGGTGCGCAGCTCGTCCTGCGGGATGCCCAGGGCGTCGGCAGCGCGCGCGTAGCCTGCGAGGGTGACGGCGATGATCGCTCCCGCGGGGATCGCGAAGGTCAGGGACCGCCGCAGGAAGCCGGGCAGATAGCGGCGGGTGTTCGGCAGCAAGGCGAGCACGAACGCGGGGAGGCCGATCGTGAGGCCGTCGACCACCGAGAGCTGACGCGGAAGGAAGGGGAACTGCAGCAGCATGATGCCGAACAGCACGGCGAGCCCGGTCGCGTAGGCGGTCTTGGTGAGGAAGAGCATCGACACCCGCTCGATGTTCGCGATGACCTGGCGGCCCTCCGCGACGACGCCGGGCAGGTGCGAGAACCGACCGTCGAGCAGGATGATGCGCGCGACCGCCTTCGTCGCGGGCGACCCCGACTCCATGGCGATGCCGATGTCGGCCTCCTTGATCGCCAACGCATCGTTGACGCCGTCGCCGGTCATCGCGACGGTGTGCCCGCGGTGCTGCAGGGCGAGCACGATCTGCTTCTTCTGCTGCGGGGTCACCCGGCCGAAGACCGTGTGGGCCTCGAGCACGTCGGCGAGGGCGTCCATATCCTCCGGCAGCTGCCGTGCGTCGTAGCCGTCGACGACCTCGAGCCCGACCTCGCGGGCGATCGCCGCGACGGTCTGCGGATTGTCACCGGAGATGACCCGCACGCCGACGCCCTGGTCGGCGAAGTAGTCGAGGGTCTCGTGGGCGTCGGGCCGCACGCTCTCGCGGAAGGTGAGCAGCGCGACCGGCACGAGATCGGCGGGGAGCCGCTCCGCGGCGACCTGCTCGGGCGTGAGTGCGGTGCCGACGTGGGCGAGCACGAGGGTGCGGCGACCCGTGCGCGCCAGTTCGGAGGCTCGGGCGCGCAGGTCGGCGTGGGCATCCGCGCCCGATCCGGCCGTGGAGCCCGTCGCCGAGAAGACCATCTCCGGCCCGCCGAGCACCCAGGTGCCCGCGGAGGCGCCCTCGAACGCGACGGCGCTCCACTTGCGGGCCGACGAGAAGGGGATGCGGCCCTCGACCGCGAGCGGAACGTCGGCCGGGTAGGGAGCCTGCAGGCAGCGCGCGGTGGAGTTGGCATCCGGCTCGTCGCCGTACCAGGCCAGCACGTTCTCCCAGCCCTCCGGAGGCTCGGCCGCGAGCGGATGGACGGCGTCGAAGACGATGTCTCCCTCGGTGAGCGTGCCCGTCTTGTCGAGGCAGATGATGTCGATGCGCGCGAGACCCTCGACCGCGGGAAGCTCCTGCACGAGCACCTTGCGCTGCGAGAGGCGCACCGCTCCGACCGCGAAGGCGATGCTCGTCATGAGCACGAGGCCGAGCGGGATCATCGCCACGAGCGCCGCAATCGTGCCGACGGCGCCATCGCGCCAGGCTCCCGACTCGATCGCGGGGCCCCAGCCGCCGAGAGCTTGCATCTGCGCGTTCACCACGAGGATCGCGACCGGCCCGATGATCCAGGCGACCCAGCCGAGAACGCGGTTGAGCGACGTGCGCAGCTCGGAGGCGACGAGCGAGAACTTCTTGGCCTCGCTCGAGAGCCGGTTGGCGAAGGAATCGGCGCCGACCCGCGTGACCTTCGCCGTGCCCTCCCCGGCCACGACGACCGAGCCCGAGAGCACCTCGTCGCCCGGCGCCTTGTCCACGGGGTCGGACTCGCCCGTGAGCATCGACTCGTCGACCTGAAGGCGGGCCTCGGCGACGACGACGGCATCCGCGGGGATCTGGTCGCCCGCGCGCAGCACGAGCACGTCGTCGAGAACCACCTCAGCGACGGGCACCTCGCGTTGCTCGCCATCGCGCAGCACGCGGCCGAGAGGCGCGTGCAGGAGCGCGAGGCGGTCGAGGGCCTGCTTGGCGCGAAACTCCTGCACCGAGCCGATCACGGTGTTGGCCAAGGCCGAGAGCCCGAACAGGGCGTCCTGCCAGCGGCCGATGACGAGCAGGGCGATGAAGCAGGCGGCGATGATGCCGTTGAACAGCGTGAAGACGTTGGCCCGCACGATGCTGCCGATGCTGCGGCTCGAGGGGGCGGTGAACGCGTTGGTCTGGCCGCGGGAGACACGCTCGGCGACCTCGGCCGAGCTCAGCCCGGTGGTGGTGGTGTCGGCTGACGAGACCGGCATCGGGCCCTCCCGTGTCATCGGTCGGTGCACCCGCACCGCGCGAGACCGAGCCTACGGGACGGCGACACGCTGGGGCATCCCACAATGATCGCGAGCTTTCTTGGGTGCCTCGCGACAGCGGCGGGGGGCGGATTCTTGGCAGACTGGGGCAGTGATCGTCATCGTCGCGCCCGGACAGGGCTCCCAGACCCCCGGTTTTCTCGAGCCCTGGCTCGACGACCCCGCCTTTCGTGACCGTCTGACGGCGATGTCGGAGGCCGTCGGTCTCGACCTCGTCGCGCACGGCACGACCTCGGATGCCGACACCATCCGCGACACGCGCATCGCCCAGCCGCTCATCGTCGCGGCGGGTCTGCTCACCTTCAGCGCGGTGACCGCCGACGGTCGCCGTGACCGGCTCGGCGGCGTCGCCGGGCACTCGGTCGGCGAGATCACCGCGGCCGCCGCCGCTGGCATCCTCAGCGAGACCGACGCGGTCGCGTTCGTGGGCGAGCGCGGGGCCGCGATGGCGGATGCCGCCGCCCTCGAGCCCACCGGCATGTCCGCGGTTCTCGGCGGTGACGAGGAGGCCCTGCTCTCGCGCCTCGATGAGCTCGGTCTTTCCCCCGCGAACTTCAACGGCGGCGGCCAGATCGTCGTCGCGGGCGGTCTCGACCCCCTCGCCGCTCTCGCCGCCGAGCCGGTGGCGGGCACCCGCGTGATCCCGCTGCAGGTCGCCGGGGCCTTCCACACCCGCTACATGCAGCCTGCGGTCGACCGCCTGGCGCAGTTCGCGGCCACACTCACGCCCGCCGACCCGACCCTGCCGATCTGGACGAACCGCGACGGCTCGGCCGTCACGAGCGGCGCCGCCTTCCTCGACCTCCTCGTCGGTCAGGTCTCCAGCCCGGTACGGTGGGATCGGACGATGGAGGCGCTGGCCGCCTCCGGAGTCACCGGCATCATCGAACTCGCCCCCGCGGGTGCGCTCGTCGGGCTCGCCAAGCGCGGGCTCAAGGGCGTGCCGACGGTCGCGGTGAAGACGCCGGACGACCTGCAGGCCGCCTTCGACCTGATCGACGCTTGACGAGGGATCCCATGAGCACCCCCATCACCCTCACGCAGTCCCACGGACCCGCGTTCACCCGCATCTACAGCTACGGCGCCGCCCGCGGCGATCGAGTCGTCGGCAACGACGAGCTCGTCGAGGCCATCGACTCGAGCGACGAGTGGATCCAGCAGCGCACGGGCATCGCGACCCGCACCCGCGCCTCGGCCGACATCCACGCGGTCGATCTCGCGACGGATGCGGCGCGCGAGGCCATCGCGAAGGCCGGCATCGAACCGTCGCAGGTCGACCTCGTGATCGTCGCGACGATCAGCAACATCCAGCAGACCCCGTCGATCGCCGCCGTCGTCGCCGACCGCGTCGGCGCCAACCCGGCC
>CALRZA010000128.1:0-6042 GCA_943372535.1 Auritidibacter sp. Marseille-P8566 | reverse complement strand
GAAAGCGGTCGAGCGAGATCAGATCGGCGTCGGCCGCGAGCGAGAGGGCGAGGGCGAGATCATCGCTGAGGGAGTAGTTGGTCAGAGGTGCGTCGGTCACGACCCCAGCGTAGTGATGAGGCGCTGGAACGAGTCGAGCCGCAGCCGCCCGATCTCGCCCAGCTTGCCCTCCTGCACCCCCTCGACGATCGCGCAGTCGGGGGCGTCGGGCAGGTGCGTGCAGCCGCGGGGGCAGTCCTCCGCGAGCTCGGCGAGGTCGGTGAACGACCGCAGGATGTTCGACGTGTCAACGTGGCCCAGGCCGAACGACCGCACGCCCGGTGTGTCGACGATCCACCCCGACCCGATCTTGTACGAGATCGTGGATGACGACGTGTGCCGCCCGCGCCCGGTCACGTCGTTAACGCGGCCGGTCGCACGATTCGCCTCAGGCACGAGCGCGTTGACCAGCGTCGACTTGCCCACCCCGGAGTGCCCGACCGCGACGGTCGTGTGCCCCTGCAGCAGGGCGCGCAGCTCGTCGACCGGGGGATCGTCGGAGCGGCTCGTCACGACGGTGAGGTCGAGGCCGGCGAAGTTGGCGAGAAACTCGGCGGGGTCGGCGAGGTCGGTCTTGGTGATCACGAGGATCGGCGCGACCCCGGCGTCGAAGGCAGCCACGAGGTAGCGGTCGACGAGGCGCGGGCGCGGCTCGGGATCCTTCGCGGCGACGACGATGAGCATCTGATCGGCGTTGGCGACGATGATGCGCTCGACGGCATCCGTGTCGTCGGCACTGCGGCGCAGCAGGGTCTCGCGCGGGTGGATGCGCACCATACGTGCGAGCGTGCCGGGCTCGCCCGTGACGTCGCCGACGAGGTCGACCCAGTCGCCCGTGACGACCGAGCCCTTGCCCTCGGGGGTGCGTCCGAGGTCACGAGCCTTGGCGGCGACGATCTGCCGCTCCTCCGGGGTGTTCTCGGCGACCCACACGCCGTAGCGCCCGCGGTCGACGCTGAACACGCGCCCGACGATCGCGTCAGCGTGCTCGGGACGGTTCTTGCTGCGGGGCTTGTTGCCCTTGGGATTGGGGCGCACCTTCGCCGACGACTCGTCGTACTGCGCGTAAGCGCCGTCGTCATCGTCGTCGGTGAGCCAGCTCACGGCAGGACGATCCGAGTGGGGTCGGGGGCCGCGCCGCCGAGCATGCGCGCCCAGAGCTCAGGGAACTGGGGGAGCGTCTTCGCGGTCGTCGCGATGTCGTCCACGACAACGCCCGGCACCGCGAGCCCGATCATGGCCCCCGCCGTGGCCATGCGGTGGTCCTCGTAGGCCCGCCACGGGCCGCCGGTGAGCGTCGCGGGCCTGATGACGAGGCCATCGTCGGTCTCCGTCACGTCGCCGCCGAGCGCGCCGATCTCGGCCGCGAGAGCCGCCAGCCGGTCGGTCTCGTGCCCGCGCAGGTGCGCGATGCCGGTGAGCACGGTCTCGGAGTCCGCGAGCGCCGCGATCGCCGCGACCGTCGGCGCGAGCTCGCTCGCCTCATCGAGGGTGATGCCGTGGATGCTGCCGGTCCCGGTCACCGTGAGCGCGCCGTTCGCGAGCGACACGTGCGCCCCCATCGCCTCGAGGATCTCGGCCATGCGCGCCCCGACTTGCGTCGTCTCGGCGGGCCACCCGACGACCGTGACGGAGCCGCCGGCGATCGCGGCGGCCGCCAGGAACGGCCCGGCGTTGGAGAGGTCGGGCTCGATGTCGACGTCGCGCGCGGCGATCTCGCTCGGCGGCACCACCCAGACGCCCGGCTCGGGCGTCTCGACCACGACGCCCCGCGCCGCGAGGCACTCGATCGTCATCTCGATGTGCGGCAGGCTCGGCAGGCTCGACCCCGTGTGTCGCAGGCGCAGGCCGTTCGTGAAGCGCGGGGCGACGAGCAGCAGTCCGGAGACGAACTGGCTCGAGGCCGACGCGTCGATCTCGAGCTCGCCCCCGGCGACCTCGCCGGTGCCGTAGAGGCTGAACGGGAGGGCTCCGCGACCGTCGTCGCTCACATCGACGCCTAGCGAACGCAGCGCGTCGACGGTCGTGCGCATCGGGCGGCGGCGGGCGGCGGCATCCCCGTCGAAGGCGACCGGGCCGAGCGCGAGGGCCGCGACGGGCGGCAGGAAGCGCATGACCGTGCCAGCGAGGCCGCAGTCGATCGAGCCGCCGCCGAGTTCGCCCGGCGTCACGAGCAGATCGGGGCCGAACTCGCTGTCGCCCGGCACCTCCTCGATGCTCACGCCGAGGGTGCGCAGGCCTTCGATCATCAGCGCGCTGTCGCGCGAGTGCAGGGGGGCCCGCAGCAGCGACGGCCCGTTCGCGAGCGCGGCGAGCACGAGCTCGCGATTGGTGAGGCTCTTCGATCCAGGCAGCCGCAGGGATGCCGCGAGCGGCCCGGTCGCCACGGGAGCGGCCCAGCCGTCCGGCTCGGTCGCGGCCACGGGATCGTCGTCGCCGTAGGGGTTGAACTGCGGCTCGGCCGCCTTGGAGATCGCCATCGACTCCAGAGTATCGGCTCGCCACGGGGCGGGCCGGAATAGCGAGGCCCGCTCGACGGTTGTGCCCTGCAGATCTCGTTGAACTGGGAAGGGGCGAGCCATGATCACGTTGCAGCGCGAGCGCCCCGCCGACGAGCGAGCCGCCGACCTAGACTGGTCAGCGATGAGTACCGAACAGGTTGACGCCGACGTGGCCGCCCACGAGAAGCGCACGCGCTTCGAGGAGCAGGCCCTGCCGTTCATGGACCAGCTCTATGCCGCTGCCATGCGCATGACCCGCAATCCGGCGGATGCCGCCGACCTCGTGCAGGAGACCTTCGTCAAGGCGTTCCAGGCCTTCGACCAGTTCCAGCAGGGCACCAACCTCAAGGCCTGGCTCTACCGTATCCAGACCAACACGTTCATCAACACGTACCGCAAGAACCAGCGCAATCCGTATCAGGGCACGATCGACGACCTCGAGGATTGGCAGCTCGGCGGCGCGGAGTCGATGACCCAGACGCTCTCGACCCGCTCCGCGGAGGCCGAGGCGATCGACCACCTGCCCGACAGTGCGGTCAAGGATGCCCTTCAGGCGATCCCTGAAGACTTCCGCCTCGCTGTCTATTTCGCCGACGTCGAAGGATTCTCCTACCAGGAGATCGCCGACATCATGAAGACCCCCGTCGGCACCGTCATGAGCCGCCTGCACCGCGGTCGGCGGATGCTGCGCGACCTGCTCGCCGACTACGCCCGCGACCGCGGAATCCCGGTCGCCCCCGCCACCACCAGGAGCACGACATGACCGATTGCGGCTGCGAGAAGGCCAAGGCCGAACTCGAGGAGTACCTGCACCGCGAGCTGAGCCCTCAGGACTTCCAGGACATCAGCGACCACCTCGAGAACTGCGACGACTGCTCAGCGGAGCACCTCGTCGGACTCACGCTCAGCGAGAAGGTCAAGAAGGCGTGCGCCGAGACCGCTCCCGACGACCTGCGCCGCGCGATCCTCTCGCGCCTCGAGAACGCCTGATCCGTGAAGACGCTTCTCAACATCATCTGGCTCGTCTTCTCGGGCTTCTGGCTCTTCCTGGGCTACGCGCTCGCCGGCATCATCTGCTGCGTGCTCATCATCACGATCCCGTGGGGCATCGCGTCGTTCCGCATGGCCAACTACGTGCTGTGGCCGTTCGGTCGCCAGGTCGTGCAGAAGCCGACCTCGGGCGTCTTCTCGTTCCTCGGCAACGTGATCTGGTTCATCTTCGCCGGGCTCTGGCTCGCGATCGGTCACATCGTGTCGGGTATCGCGCTGGCGATCACCATCATCGGCATCCCGCTCGCGATCGCCGACTTCAAGATGATCCCGATCTCGCTGGCCCCGCTCGGCAAGGAGATCGTGCCCACTGGCGGTACGACGATCATTCCGCCGTCGACGGCGGTCGCGACCCGCTAACGCCTGCCTGACGCAAGAACGCCCCCGATCCTGAGACCGGGGGCGTTCTTACGTTATGCCAGCGCTAGGCGATCGTGAAGGCCCGCTCGATGAGGTCGACCTGCTCCTGAGCGCTGCGCTTCGACGACCCGGTGGCCGGTGAAGCGGATGCGTGACGCGACGCGACCTTGATCGTGCGGCCGTTGAGGTGCTTGGCCAGCTCGAGGCAGATAAACGGCCACGCGCCCTGGTTCTCGGGCTCGTCCTGCGTCCACACGAGATCGGCGTTCGGGTACTGCTCGAGCACCGCGTTCATCTCGTCGACCGGAAGCGGGTAGTACTGCTCGAGCCGCACGACGGCGACCTCGGTCGCCTGGCGCTTCTCGATCTCTCCCATGATGTCGTAGTAGATCTTCCCCGAGGTGAGCAGCACGCGACGCACCGCGGCCTTGTCGATCGGGCGGATCTCGTCGATCACGGGCTCGAACGTGCCGCTCGTGAAGTCGGCGACCTCGCTGGTCGCGCCGCGCAGGCGCAGCATCGCCTTCGGCGTGAACACCACGAGCGGGCGGCGGGGCCGCGAGTACGCCTGACGGCGCAGCAGGTGGAAGTGCGACGCCGGGGTCGACGGCCGGGCGACGGTCATGTTGTTCTCCGCGCACAGCTGCAGGTAGCGCTCGATGCGAGCCGACGAGTGGTCGGGTCCCTGGCCCTCGTAGCCGTGCGGCAGCAGCAGCACGACGCTCGAGCGCTGGCCCCACTTCTGCTCGGCGCTGGAGATGAACTCGTCGATCACGGTCTGGGCGCCGTTGGCGAAATCGCCGAACTGGGCCTCCCACATGACGAGGGCATCCGCGCGTTCGACCGAGTAGCCGTACTCGAAGCCCATGGCCGCGTACTCGCTGAGCAGCGAGTCGTAGATCCAGAAGCGGCCCTGACCCTCGCTGAGGTTCGCGAGCGGCAGCCACTCCTGACCGTTCTCGCGGTCGTGGAACACCGCGTGACGCTGCACGAACGTGCCGCGGCGGGTGTCCTGGCCGGCCATGCGCACCGGGGTGCCCTCGAGCAGCAGCGAGCCGACCGCGAGAAGCTCGCCGAAGCCCCAGTCGATCTGGCCGGTGCGGCTCATCTCGACGCGCTTCTTGAGCAGCGCCTGCAGCTTGGGGTGCACGGTGAAGCCCGCGGGAAGGTTCTCGTGAGCATCCCCGATGAGGTGGATGACCGACTCGTCGACGCCGGTCGATGTCGGCTGCCCGGCGCTCTCATCCGCTGGCCGACCGCTCGAGTCGAGGTCGATGCTGGCCGACTCCGCGGAGACGATCGGCATCGAGCCGGTCTGCGCGGCGTGAGTCTCGGCGAAGGCGCGCTCGAGGTTCTCCTGGAAGCTGCGGTGCGAGGCCTCGTACTCCTCCTGCGTGATGTCGCCACGACCGACGAGCGCCTCGGTGTACAGGGTGCGCACGGAGCGCTTGGCCTCGATGAGGTTGTACATCAGCGGCTGGGTCATCGACGGGTCGTCGCCCTCGTTGTGTCCGCGGCGGCGGTAGCAGATGAGGTCGATGACGACATCGCGGTGGAACTGCTGACGGTAGGCGAAGGCGAGCTCGGCGACCCGCACCACGGCTTCGGGATCGTCCCCGTTCACGTGGAAGATCGGGGCCTGGATCGTCTTGGCGACATCCGTCGAGTAGGTCGACGTGCGCGCCTCGCCGGGAGGCGTCGTGAAGCCGACCTGGTTGTTGATGTTGACGTGGATGGTGCCGCCCGTGCGGTAGGCCCGCAGCTGCGACATCTGGAGGATCTCGACGACGATGCCCTGTCCGGCCATCGCGGCGTCGCCGTGCACCATGATCGGCAGCACGGTGAACGAGCCGATGGGCCGGCGATCCTGCTTCGCCCGCACGATGCCCTCGAGCACGCCGTCGACGGCCTCGAGGTGCGAGGGGTTGGCCGCGAGGTAGACCGGGATCGTCTCGCCGCCCGCCGCGGTGAAGGTGCCCTCGGTGCCGAGGTGGTACTTCACGTCACCCGAGCCCTGAACCGTCTTCGGGTCCTGGGTGCCCTCGAACTCGCGAAAGATCTGACCGTAAGTCTTGCCCGCGATGTTGGTGAG
>CALRZA010000127.1:0-6044 GCA_943372535.1 Auritidibacter sp. Marseille-P8566 | reverse complement strand
GAGGGCGGTTGCCCGAGGCGCACGGCGAGGATAACGACCATCGGCAGCAACGCGGCGACCGCGCCGTTGACGCTGATGAGGGCGGAGAGCACCGCGACGAGGATCATGACGAGGGTGATCAGCCGGCGGGGGCTCGACCCGGCCCCATTGACCAGTTGCTGACCCGCCCACGAGGTGACGCCCGTGGCATCCAGCCCTTCGCTCACCACGAACAGCGCCGCGATGAAGACGATCACCGGATCGCCGAATCCGCCGAGGGCCTGCTCGGGGGTGAGCACCCCGGTGAGCCCGAGGGAGAGCGCGACAAGGATCGCGACGATCCCGACCGGGATGCGGTTCCAGATGAACGCGGCCACCGCGATCACCAGGATCGCCAAGGTCACGACGATGGGGTTCACGCGGGCTCCTCCCCAGCTGGAATGATGCTCACACTAGCCCGTGGGAGGGTCGCTTCGTCAGTAGCTGTCGACCCGGATTCGCTCTGGTGAACGAGCCTCAGTCAGCGGTACCCTGTGCCGTGGGGAGGATCACCATGACGAAGTCTCGACTCATGTCGCTGGGTGCGGTGGTGCTGGTGGGAGTTCTGGCGCTCGCCGGCTGCGCAGGACCGGGCGGGGCATCCCGATCGGCCGTCGACCCCGCCGATCTCGTCGGCACGTGGACGATCGACGAGACCTTCTCGGGCCCCGAGCAGCCCTTCATCGCGATCATCGACGACGGCTCGTGGATCGGCTCCGACGGCTGCAACCGGGTTCAGGGCACCTGGGAGCTCGGCGACGCGGGAGCCCTCACGACGACGGCCGGCCCGTCGACGCTCATGGCGTGCGATGGCGCTCAGCTGCCTCTGGCGATGGCGCTGGCCACCTTCGTGCAGCTCTCCGGCGACACGCTCACGATCAGCAGCTCCCGCGACTCGACCGTCACGACGCTCGTGCGTTCGACCGACCCCGCGGTCGGCATCGTCGATTCGCCGGTGGGTCAGTGGGTGGAGTCCGACGACATGGATGCCCCCTTCCTCACGCTCTCGGCCGACGGCACCCTCTCGGGCAGCGACGGCTGCAACAACCTCGTCGGAGAGTGGACCCTCGCCGATGACGGTGCCGTGCAGCTCGGCCCGCTCGCCTCGACCCGCAAGTTCTGCGAGGGCGTCGACACCTGGCTCTCGCTCGCCGAGACCGCCCGCATCCAGGGTGGCGTCATGACGATCCAGGATGCCGCGGGCGAGACCCTCGGCCAGCTCTCCGCCTTCTAGACCTCCTGCCACCGGCAGAAGCGCATCACCCGCACACACAACAAGAAAAAGGACCCATGTCTGACCTCTGGCAGCTCATCTGGAACGTCTTCGTCATCTTCGCGTTCGTCGCGTACCTGATGATCCTGATCTCGATCTTCTCCGACCTGTTCCGCGACCGCGCTCTCAACGGGTGGTACAAGGCGCTGTGGTTCATCTTCCTGATTATCGCGCCGGGCCTCGCGGGCCTCATCTACCTGATCGCCCGCGGTCGCGGCATGGCCGAGCGCCAGCTCGAGCACGCTCAGGCCGTTCAGGCGGCGACGACCGAGTACATCCGCGAGGCGGCCGGAACCGGTCCCGCGGCCGACATCGCCGCGGCGAAGAAGCTCCTCGACGCGGGAACCATCACCGAGGCCGAGTACGAGAAGCTCAAGAAGAAGGCGCTCGCCTAAAGCACCTCTGCAGCGGGTGGTCGCGTCGACGAACGTCGCGCGGCCACCCGCTAGCCTGTTAATCGTGTCTACACCCCCCAATCCCTTCGGTCAGGTGCTCGTCGCCCTCGTCACGCCGTTCAACAGCGACGGTGAAGTGAACTGGACCGACGTCGAGAAGCACATCGACGACGTCATCACCGCCGGTGCCGACGGCATCGTCGTCACGGGCACGACGGGGGAGACGTCGACCCTCACGGACCCGGAGAAGATCCGGCTCGTCGAGGTCGCCAAGAAGGTCGCGGGCGACCGCGCCAAGGTCATCACGGGCGGCGGCTCCAACGAGACCGCCCACGCGATCGAGCTCGCCAAGAAGAGCGAGAAGGCCGGCGCCGACGGCAACATGATCGTCACGCCGTACTACAACAAGCCGACCCAGGCGGGCATCCTCACTCACTTCCGCATGATCGCGGACGCGACCGACCTGCCGGTCATCCTCTACGACATCCCCGGGCGCACGGGCGTGCCGATCAAGTACGAGACGATCCTGCGCGCCTCGAAGCACCCCAACATCCTCGCGATCAAGGATGCCAAGGGCGATCTCGCCGAGGTCAGCCGCGTTCTCAATCAGACTGACCTCTACTACTTCTCGGGCGACGACGCCAACGTGCTGCCGAGCCTCGCGATCGGCGCGACCGGGCTCATCGGCGTGACCGCCAACATCGCCGCGACTCCCTACCGACAGATGGTGGATGCCGTCAACGCCGGCGACCTGCGCGCGGCCACCGCGGCGCACCAGGCCCTCGAACCGCTCGTGCGGGCGACGATGACCCACGTGCCCGGCACGGTCGCGACGAAGTACATCCTGCATGGACTCGGCCGCATCTCGAGCCCGCGGGTTCGTCTGCCGCTCGTGGGTCCGGAGGAATGGGAGGCCGCTCAGATCGAGGACGAGATCGACCTCGTGAAGGACATCCCGGGCGTCGACTTCGACAACTTCCGTCCCGACCGCAACGCGGCCGCCGGCGGCGCGCTGCCGAAGGTCGCGGGCACGACCCGCTAGTCCAACCCGGCGCGTCCGCGCGCGGCGGGTAGGCTCAGGGGCGATGCCAGCTTCAGTGAAGACCCCGCCACCGCTTCCGTCCGGAACGCTCCGAGTCACTCCCATCGGCGGTCTCGGTGAGATCGGTCGCAACATGACGACCTACGAGATCGACGGCAAGCTGCTCGTCGTCGACTGCGGGGTGCTCTTCCCGGAGGAGCACCAGCCCGGAGTCGACCTGATCCTGCCGGATTTCTCGCCGATCCGCGATCGTCTCGACGACATCCTCGCGATCGTGCTGACGCACGGCCATGAGGACCACATCGGGGCCGTGCCCTACCTGCTCAAGCTGCGGGGCGACATCCCGTTGGTCGGCTCCACGCTGACGCTCGCCCTCATCGAGGCGAAGCTCAAGGAGCACCGCATCAAGCCCTACACGCTCACGGTCGCGGAGGGGCAGAGCGAGCAGCTCGGCCCGTTCGGCCTCGAGTTCGTCGCGGTCAACCACTCGATTCCGGATGCCCTCGCCGTGGCCATCACGACCGCCGCGGGCGTCGTGCTGCACACCGGCGACTTCAAGATGGACCAGCTTCCGCTCGACGACCGCATCACCGACCTGCGCGCCTTCGCGCGGCTCGGCGAGAAGGGCGTCGACCTGTTCCTGCCCGACTCGACCAACGCCGACGTTCCCGGGTTCACCCCCAACGAGCGCGACATCGGCCCGGTGATCGAGGCCGTCATCGCCAAGGCCCCGCGTCGCGTCATCGTCGCGAGCTTCTCGAGCCACGTGCACCGCGTGCAGCAGGTTCTCGATGCCGCCGTAGCCAACGACCGCAAGGTCGTACTGATGGGCCGCTCGATGGTGCGCAACATGGGCATCGCCGCCGAGCTCGGCTATCTCAAGGTGCCGGATGGCGTGCTGCTCGACGCCAAGAAGGCGGTCGACCTGCCCGACCACCGTCTCGTCTACATGTCGACCGGCAGCCAGGGCGAGCCGATGGCGGTGCTCGCGCGCATGGCCAACCTCGAGCACCAGATCGAGGTGGGCAAGGGCGACACGGTCATCCTCGCCTCGAGCCTCATCCCCGGCAATGAGAACGCCGTCTACCGCGTCATCAACGGGCTCATGAAGCTCGGCGCCAACGTCGTGCACAAGGGCAACGCCAAGGTGCACGTCTCGGGCCACGCGGCCGCCGGCGAACTGCTCTACTGCTACAACATCCTCAAGCCCAAGAACGTGCTGCCGGTGCACGGCGAGCAGCGCCACCTCGTGGCCAACGCCAACCTCGCCATCCAGACCGGAGTGCCGGAGGAGAACACGATCATCGCCGAGGACGGCACCGTGATCGACCTGCGCGATGGCGTCGCCACCGTCGTCGGCCAGCTCGACCTCGGCTACGTCTACGTCGACGGATCGAGTGTCGGCGAGATCACGGATGCCGACCTCAAGGATCGCCGCATCCTCGCCGAGGAGGGCTTCATCTCGATCTTCGTCGCGGTGGATGCCCAGACCGGCAAGGTCATCGTCGGCCCGGAGATCCAGGCCCGTGGCTTCGCCGAGGACGAAGGGGTCTTCGACGACGTGCTGCCGCAGGTCATCAAGGCGCTGACGGATGCCGCCGCCAACGGCACGCGCGACACCCACGCGTTCGCGCAGGTCATCCGTCGCACGGTCGGCCGGTGGGTCAACACCCAGCACCGCCGCCGTCCGATGATCGTGCCAGTCGTGATCGAGGCGTAGGTTCTCAGGGAGCTGTAAGCGCTTGCCGTAGCATCGACTGTTGTGACCGATGACGCGCGCGAACTGACCAACGACCCGAACTGGTACCGCCAGGCGGTGATCTACCAGATCTATCCGCGCAGCTTCGCCGACTCGAACGGCGACGGCCTCGGTGACCTGCGCGGCATCACGAGCCGCGTGCCCTACATCGCCCAGCTCGGCGTGGATGCCGTCTGGTTGAGCCCGTTCTACCCGTCCGAGCTCGCGGACGGCGGCTACGACGTCGCCGACTACCGCAACGTCGACCCGCGGCTCGGCACCCTTGACGACTTCGACGAGATGATCGCGGCGTTCCATGCGGCGGGCATCCGCATGTTCGTCGACATCGTGCCCAACCACTCGAGCGACCAGCACGAGTGGTTCCAGGCGGCGCTCGCGGCGGGCCCCGGCTCCCCGGAGCGCGAACGCTACATCTTCCGCACGGGCCTCGGCGAGCACGGCGAGATGCCGCCGAGCGACTGGCCCAGCCACTTCGGACCGACCGCGTGGACGCGCCTGCCCGACGGCGACTGGTACCTGCACCTGTTCGCCCCCGAGCAGCCCGACTTCAACTGGGATCACCCCGACGTTCGCGAGGACTTCCGCACGACGCTGCGCTTCTGGTCGGATCGCGGGGTCGACGGCTTTCGCATCGACGTCGCGCACGCGCTCACCAAGGACCTCACCGAGCCGCTGCGCTCCAAGCCGGCGTTCATCGACTTCGACAACCCGCTCTCGGGCGACGACGTGCTCTTCGATCGCGATGAGGTGCACGAGATCTACCGCGACTGGCGGGCGGTCTTCAACGAGTACGACCCGCCTCGCGTCGCCGTGGCCGAGGCCTACGTGCGCGCCGAGCGCCGCATGCTCTACGCGCGCGCCGAGGGGCTGGGTCAGGCGTTCAACTTCGATCTGCTCGTGAGCCACTGGGACCTCGACACCTACCGTGCCGTGATCGCCGACAACATCCGGCTCGCCGAGTCGGTGGGGGCGACCTCGACCTGGGTGCTCTCGAACCACGACAAAGTGCGCCACGCCAGCCGCCTGATGATGCCCGCCGGCGACGACGGCACGGCGTGGGTCGACTCCGACGGCACCGATCCGGTGATCGACCGCGACGCGGGGCTGCGTCGGGCCCGGGCCGCAACCCTGCTCATGCTCGCCCTGCCCGGCTCGAGCTACCTCTACCAGGGCGAGGAGCTCGGCCTGCACGAGGTCGCCGACCTGCCGCATGACGCGCTGCAGGACCCGATCTGGCTGCGCACGAACCACACCCGCAAGGGTCGCGACGGATGCCGGGTGCCGCTGCCCTGGACGACCGAGGCCCCGTCGTTCGGGTTCGGGTTCGGTTCCGCGCCCGCGCACCTGCCGCAGCCGTCGTGGTTCGCCGACTCGGCTGTGTCGGTTCAAGACGGTGTCGCCGGTTCGACCCTTGAGCTCTACCGAGCCGCGCTCGCCGAGCGCCGGCGGCTGCTCGTCGACGAGCACCTGACCTGGGTCGAGGATGCTCCCTCGGTCCTCCACGTCGCTCGCTCAGGCGGCTGGCACAGCATCACGAACTTCGGCGCGGAGCCGGTC
>CALRZA010000126.1:0-6091 GCA_943372535.1 Auritidibacter sp. Marseille-P8566 | reverse complement strand
GATCGCGGGGATCGACTTCGAGCGGGCCAGGATCGCGGTGTGGCTCGTCGGGCCGCCATCCCGGGTGATCAGCGCCAGCACCTTGTCGAGATCGAGCAGTGCCGTGTCGGCGGGGGCCAGATCGGGGGCGACGAGGATGAACGGCTCGTCGCTCGTGGGCACGCCCGGCGCCGGAACCCCGCGCAGGTTCGCGATGATGCGCTGCGAGACGTCGGCGAGGTCGCTCGCGCGCTCCGCCATGTAACCACCCATGCCGGTGAGGATGTCCTGGAACGCGGCGAAGGCCTCGAAGACGGCGCGCTCGCCCGTGCGCCCGGCCTGGATGCGCACCTTGACGTCGTCGGTGAGAGTCGGATCCTGCGCCATCATGGATGCCGCCTCGAGCACCGCCTGCGCCTCACCGCCCGCCTTGGCACCCTTGGCCGCGAGCTCGGCGGCGACCTCGGCGAGGGCGGTCTGAACCGTCGCGAACTCCGCGTCGGCATCACCGCCGTGCGACCCGGCCGCGGGCTCGGGAAGGGGGTCGGGCATCCTGAGGATCGGGCCGACCGCGATGCCGCGACCGACACCTACTCCGCGAAGTTCCATCGAGTGGATTCCTTTCATCACAGCGTTGCCCGCACCCAGCCTAGTTAGGGTGGACTGATGACGGTGAAGCAGCGGATCGACGCCCTCGTCGCCTGGATCACCGGCATTGTCGAGTGGGTCATGACGCTGCGTCCGGTGCGGGTGTGGTTCCACTACCTCGAGAGGCGCGGACCGCTGCTGTCGTCGGGCCTGTCGTACCAGTCGATCTTCGCGGTCTTCGCCGGACTCTGGGTGGGCTTTGCCGTCGCCGGCGTCGTGCTGCGCTCGCGGCCCGACCTGCTCGACGCGCTGCTGGAGTTGCTCGATCGCAACGTCCCTGGGCTCATCGACGACGGCTCGGGCACGGGGGCGATCGACCCGAACCAGCTGCTCGAAGCGAGCATCCTCGGCTGGACCGGAGCGATCGCCGCCGGGATCCTGTTCGTCACGGCTCTCGGCTGGCTCGGCTCCGGGCGCGAAGCCGTGCGGGTGATGTTCGACCTCAAGGGCGTGCCGACCAACCCCATCCTCGTGTTCCTGAAAGACACCGGGCTCGCCCTCGCGTTCGGTGCGGCCCTCATCGCCAGCGCCGCGCTCACCGTGCTGTCGACGAGCGCGGTCGGCGTGCTGCTTGGGTGGGTCGGCGTCGACCGGGACTCGAGCGTCGCCGCGCTCGCCACCCGCGGGGCTGTGCTGATCGTCGTGCTCGTGCTCGACACCGTCGTGCTCGGCCTCTTCTATCGCGTCGTCGCGAGCGTGAAGACCCCCGTGCGGCGTCTGCTGCCCGGCACCCTCATCGCCGCGACCGCGCTGGGCGTGCTCAAGGTGCTCGGCACCAGCCTGCTCGGCGGCGCGACGAGCAACCCTCTGCTCGCCTCGTTCGCCGTCATCATCGGACTGCTGATCTGGTTCAACCTCGTCTGCCAGGTCATCCTGCTGGGGGCGGCCTGGATCGCGGTCGGCGTGCGCGACCGCGCGGAGAGCGTCGAGGACACGGCGGCGAGCGCCGACGCACGGCCGGATGCCGACCCGGTCGGAGAGGTCGCCGGCGCCGTCGGTGCCCCTCAGTAGGCTCGTCGCCATGAGCACCCGCCTGCGCGTCGCATCCGTCAACACGAACGGCGTGCGCGCCGCATTCCGCAAGGGCATGGGCGAGTGGCTCGCCGCGCGCGACGTCGACATCCTCGCGATGCAGGAGGTGCGGGCCGCCACGGAAGACCTCGAGGCGCTGCTCGGGCCCGAGTGGGACATCCTGCATGACGCCGCGACCGCGAAGGGCCGCGCCGGGGTCGCGATCGCCTCGCGCAAAGCGGCCAGCATCCACCGGGTCGCCTTCGGGGCCGACGACTTCGACACGGCCGGCCGCTGGATCGAAGCCGACTACGAGGTCGGCGACCGCATCGTCACCGTGGTCTCGTGCTACGTGCACACGGGCGAGGTCGATAGCCCGAAGCAGGTGGAGAAGTACAAATTCCTCGACGCGATGACCGAGCGGATGCCCCAGCTCGCCGCCCACAGCGATCTCGCCCTCATCGTCGGCGACCTCAACGTCGGGCACCGCGAGCTCGACATCCGCAACTGGAAGGGCAACCGCAAGAACGCCGGCTTCCTGCCGCAGGAGCGCGCGTACTTCGACCGATTCTTCGGGCCCGCAGGCCAGCCCGTCGAGGGCGTCGACGGGTCGGTCGGAACGGGACTCGGCTGGGTGGATGTCGGGCGCCGGCACGCGGGCGAGGTCGACGGGCCGTACACCTGGTGGTCGCAGCGGGGCCAGGCCTTCGACACCGACACCGGCTGGCGCATCGACTACCACCTCGCGACGCCCGCGCTCGCGGACACCGTCACGGCCTACTCCGTGGACCGCGCCGCCGCCTACGACCAGCGCTGGAGCGACCACGCGCCGGTCGTCGTCGACTACGCCGTCTAGCGGCGGGGCGCACCCGGGCGGGGTCTCCTCCCCGAACCGCTTCCGGCCGCGGCCCTGCGGGCGCGGCTGCCAGACCCGACCTGCGGTTCGGGGAGGAGACCCCGCCCGGCTGCGCCGGTACTGCGTCGGTCAGGGCTCGAGCGAACCAGCGGCGGCATCCCAACCCGCAGAGCGCCGGATCTCGCCCGCGAGGTCTGCGGGAGTGCGACTCGTTGCATCCAGCAGAAGGTCTTGCGAGTCATCGTCATCCAGAATCCCGGACAGTTCTCCGACTCTCGAAAGGTGCCACTGGAGGCCGGCAGCATCGTCGCCATGACGCCGCCGAAGGCGTTGCCTGATCACGTCGGGATCGGCGACCAGGCGAACGAGGAGCAGTCGCTGTGCCCCCAGCGCATCGCGGTAACGGCTCGCGTCACTGGCGCGCTCGATCACGCCAGCGACGACGAATCTGGTGGCCCCGGCACGCCGGTAGTTCGCCACGACGCTTCGGAGGTTCTCAAGCTCCAGCTCGAGGTTGAACGGATCGGTCTCGGGAGCGGGCACCAGTCGTCGGATGCCATCGAGATCGATGACCGCGTGCGGAACGCCGTCGAGTGCGCTGATGGCATCCGCGACCGTTGACTTGCCGACCCCGACGGTGCCGTTGAGGAAGACGCAGTCGACGGCACGGGTGCTCATGCTTGACGACGCTACCGGGCTTAGGTGGTTCTGCGTCGGTCCCGCCGCCCGAGACGGGCGTCGGCGCTGGCGTCGCGGCGAAGGCCAGAAATGGCCTTCGCTCCTAGCTCCAGCGCGCCTCGAGCGCGCGGCGCTCGGCCTCCGACGGCGCGAGCTCGATCGCGGCCCGCAGTTCGACCTCGGCCTCCGCGGTGCGGCCGTCGCGCAGCAGCAGGTCGGCCCGCGCGGCGGGGCGCAGGTGACCGAGGGCTCCGACGATCGCGTCGAGGGCGGTGATCCCGTCGGCGGGAGTGCGGGCCATGCCGACCGCGATCGCGCGATTGAGTGCGACGACGCGCGTGGGCATCCACGTCATCAGGGCGTCGTAGAGCGCCACGATCGTGGGCCAGTCGGTGGATGCCGCCTCCGCGGCCGTCGCGTGCACCGCGGCGATCGCCGCCTGCACCTGGTACCGGCCGGGGCGCTCGCGGCGGCCGGCGGCCGCGAGCAGGGCCCGACCTTCGTCGATGTCGCTCGCATGCCAGCGCGACCGGTCCTGGTGCTCGAGCGTCACCGGCACGCCCTCGGTGTCGAGCCGGGCGTCGCGCCGCGAGTGCTGGAACAGCATGAGCGCGAGCAGCCCCGCCACCTCGGGCTCGTCGGGCATGAGCGAGAGCAGGGCCCGCGTGAGACGGATCGCTTCGGTCGCGAGCGCGGTATCGGCGACCGCGGTGTAGCCCGTCGTGAAGACGAGCGAGAGCACCGTGAGCACCCCATCCAGTCGCTCGCCCAGCAGGGGTCCCTCTGGCACCCGGTACGGGATGCCCGCCTCGGCGATCTTGCGTTTGGCGCGCACGATGCGCTGGGCGATCGTCGACTCGGGCACGAAGAATCCGCGGGCGATCTGCAGGGTCGTGAGCCCGCCGACCGTGCGCAATGTCAGGGCGACCCGGGCTTCGGCGGCGAGGGCCGGGTGGCAGCAGGTGAAGATCAGGGCGAGCCGGTCATCCGCGATCTCCGGGTGTTCGGCGTCGGATGTCGTGAGCTCGGTCATCGCCGCCACCTCCTCGAGTTTTCGATCCAGGGTCGCCGCACGCCGCAGCGCGTCGAGGGCACGGTTCTTCGCGACGGTCGTGAGCCACGCCCCCGGATTGCTCGGGATGCCGTCGCGCCGCCACGCCGTCAGCGCCGTCTCGAAGGCGGCGGCCGTGCAGTCCTCGGCGAGGCTCCAGTCGCCCGTGATTCGGATCAGGGTGGACACGACCCGCGCCCACTCCGCGGGGTGCGCACGGGCGACCGCGGCGGCGACCGCTTCTGCGGTCGCACCGGCACCCGCCTCGCTCGCGGCGCCCCGAGATTCGGTCACTCCTCGAACGGCCAGACCGGTCGCAGCTCGATGCGCCCAAACCGCGCCATGGGGTGCGTCGACGCGATCTCGATCGCCTCGTCGAGGTTGGCGGCCTCGATCACGTCGTAGCCGGCGATCCACTCCTTCGACTCGGTGAACGGGCCGTCGGTGACGAGCACCTCGCCGTCGCGCACGCGCACGAGCGTTGCATCCTCGATGGGGCGCAGGCGGTCGCCGTGCTTGTGGGCCCCGCGCGCGGTCACGTCGGCGATCCACTGCTCGATGTTGTCTTGGGCGGGGTCGTAGGCCTCGGCGGTCGGGTCGGTCGCGACGAACATCATGTATTCCACGGGTGCTCCTTTGTTGTGAGAGAACGCTACGACACGGGTCGTGTCATCACGACGACGAATGGCGGAACGCCGAATCGACACGTCGCGACGATCCGCCTGGTGGTCAGAGCAGGCGCACGAGCGCCGAGGCCGACAGAAGGTCGGTCCAGTGGATGTCGCGGGGCGCACCCTGCTCCGTCGGCTCGACCCGGTCGGTGGGCTTCGGTCGGTCATCCATCGTCGTCTCCTCGCTCGGGGTACCGGAGGGCGCCCGCTCAGAAGAGCGACGAACGGCGTCGCGCGAGATCGACCGCGCGCGACGGCGGAGCTACTTCGTGGCGCGTCCCAACCGGATCGCGCGGATCGTGAGCTGCACGATCGCGACGACGAGCAGCGCAGCGAACAGGTACGACGACACGGCCGGGCTCATGAGGAAGGCGAGGGCCGCGCCACCGAACGAGGCCGCGGTCGCGGTGATGCCGAGGATGATGCCGGCCCGCACATCCACGAGCTTGTTGCGCACGTTGTTGACCGTGCCGCTCAATGCGGTCGGGATCATGAAGAGCAGCGACGTACCCTTCGCGACGAGGTCGCCGACGCCGAACAGCGCGATGAGGGCGGGCACCGCGATGACCCCGCCGCCGATGCCGAACAGGCCCGACGCGATGCCGATGAAGAGGCCGAGGGCGATGAGGCCGAGCGCCGGGAGCACGCCCGGATCGACGAGGCCCGAGCCGCGGTCGGGAATCACGAGCACCATGCGCACGGCGACGGCGACGAGCAGGCCGATGAACGCCCAGCGCAGGATGCCGAGCGGCAGCCGCTTGAGCAGGCGCGTGCCGAGCAGCGAGCCGACGACCCCGCCGACGGCGAGGAAGAGCGCGGCGAACCAGTCGACGTGGCCCGCGACGAAGTAGGTCGCCGATCCGGCGATCGCGGCCGGCACGATCGCGAGCAGCGAGGTCGCCGCAGCCTGGCGCTGGTTCATCTTCGCGAGGCCGATGAGCAGCGGCACCATGAGGATGCCCCCGCCGATGCCGAAGGCACCGGAGAGCGCGCCTCCGACGAGACCGACGATCACGAGGATCCAGAACGACGGGCGGGCGGGAGTCTCGGTGGTCGCGTCGGTCACCCTTCGAGGCTACCGGGCGAGGGCGAGCCGCATGCGCCACGACGACGAGGCCGCCACCGGACGGATCCGGTGACGGCCTCAGGGGGTCAGGCCCGAAGCGGGCCCGCGCGCGCGGCGCTCATCGCGGCGGG
>CALRZA010000125.1:0-6119 GCA_943372535.1 Auritidibacter sp. Marseille-P8566 | reverse complement strand
CCCCGCAGGTAGAGGAACATCATGCGCAACGGCTCGGCATCCGGCAGCAGGGCGGCGATCTCGGCGACCTTCGCCTCGATCTCGTCGGTGAGGCGCTGCGCGAGCTCGTCGCCCGCGGTCGGCGCGCCGAGGGTCGCAGCCACGTCGCGAGCGAGCGCGGCGGGGCCGTCGATTCCGGGCTCGATGTCGACGAACACGACCGGGATGCCCGCATCGCGCAGCTGCAGCACGACGTCGATCGGACCGATCGTGCCGTCGGTGATGATGAGGGTCGGGCGCAGCGCCAGGATCGCCTCGCTGTTGACGGTGTGCCCGCCCGAGGTCACCACCGGCAAGTCCTCGGTGCCGGCGAAGGTCGTGGAGATGTCACGGCCGACGACCTGATCGCCGAACCCGAGGCCGAAGACCGTCGCAGCGATCGATCCCGAGAGGTCCATCGGCAGGATGCGCTCGGTCGACTCGATCGTCACGTCAACGTCGCCCGCCAGGTCGCGGGACACGACGGTGACCGGCAGCGACTGCTCGGGGGCCGTCTCCGGAGCCTGGATCGCGTCATCCCCGAGGATCGCGGTCGAGGCGCCGACATAGTCGTGGGGATCGGCGAGGAAGTCGAGCTCGGCGAGCGGGGTCGCGGGGTCGGCGGTCACGGCGCCGGGGGTGGTCGGCGTCGTCAGGCCCGCGCATCCCGCGAGCATCGTGACACTGAGGGCGGCACCGGTGAGGGCCGTCACAAGACGGGAGTGCATGGGAGCCAATCGGGTGGAAGCGAAGTTAGGTCATCCTAACGAATCACTCTCGGACTCCGCTGGGAGCGGACTCGGCGCGAGCCCGCGGGCCTCACGGGGAGGCATCGATCGCCGCCCTAGGATGTTGTCACCGTGGGGAGAACCGTGAGCGCGCAGCCTGAACCGATCGAGCCGTCAGCGACGGCCCTGTCGGCGCGGGATGCCCGCATCCTCGACTTCGAGCGCCAGTGGTGGCGTCACGTCGGCGCGAAGGAGGATGCGATCCGCTCTCAGTTCGCCCTCACCCCGGCCCGGTACTATCAGGTGCTGAATGCCGTGATCGACCTGCCTGCGGCGGTGCAGTACGATCCGATGCTCGTGCGCCGACTGCTGCGGGCGCGGGATGCCCGAACCTCGGCTCGCTCATCGCGTGCATTCAGATCGACCGCCCGCGACGACGAATCGAACGAGTGACCCATGGCTTCCTACCCCCAAGACCGCTTCGACCAACTGCCCGATGACCTCGTGCGCGTGGGCGCCCATCGAGGACCCAAGCGCAAGGGTGGCGGCTGGGTCGGGTTCGCCTGGGCGGTTCTGGCGACCGGGGCGCTCGTGACCGGCGGACTCTTCGGTCTCAACCAGTTCTTCGGCATCGACGTCGGACTCCCTTTCATCCAGGCCGCCGAGACCCCGACTCCGACGCCCACGCCGACCCCGACGATGGACCCCATCCTCGACCCGGCCACGATCGATCCCGCGCGCGCGATCACGATCACGGTTCTCAACGGCAGCCCCATCGTCGGCCTGCAGTCCACCGTCGGGGCCGAGCTCATCGCCGCCGGATGGCCGGTGGCCGGCACGCTCAACGCCGCGCAGACCGACATCGAGGACACGTTCGTCTACTACAGCGACCCGCTCAACGAGGATGTCGCCCGCGGTCTCGTCGTCGCCCTCGGTGAGGGAGACATCCGCCTCGTTCCCGCGGAGACGTTCCCCGGCGCGCCGATCACGATCGTTCTCGGCAGCCTCTTCCGGTCCGCGGATGCGCCTGCTCCCGAGGAGACCGAGACCGCCCCGTAGCGGCTCTTCGTGGCGCGCCGGATTCCGGTTGTGTTACGCCGATGTTTAATCCTGTCGACAGCCTCCCGTGAGACGCCCTGAGGTCGGTTTCGCGTCGAAACGCTCCGCTACCATCTGGGAACGGTGCCCCTCCGCGGGCCCGGATCACAGCGCAGCAAGGAGTGTCACATGGCGAACGGAACCGTCAAATGGTTCAACGCTGAAAAGGGCTACGGCTTCATCACCGTCGACGAGTCGGGTCAGGATGTCTTCGTCCACTACTCGGCCATCGAGATGAGCGGCTACAAGGTTCTCGAAGAGGGCCAGCACGTCGTCTTCGAGGTCGGCACGGGCGCCAAGGGCCCGCAGGCGGAGTCCGTCACCCTCGCCTGACCCGCGCGAGAGGCCCCGCCGTCGCGTCTGACGGCGGCCATCGGCGTGCCCTCCCTTTCTTGCACTCACCCGTAGCGAGTGCATCGCTTCGCGATGCACAGTGCGCGGTGCCTGCCTTGCACTCGTCCCCGCCGAGTGCTAATTTTGCCTTTGGCACTCGCATGTGACGAGTGCCAAGGAATTCGTCTGCACGACGTCCGGGAGGGACGAGAAACACACATGGCAAAGATCATTGCTTTCAACGAAGAGGCCCGTCGCGGCCTCGAGCGCGGCCTGAACATCCTGGCCGACGCCGTCAAGGTCACGCTCGGCCCGCGTGGTCGCAACGTCGTCCTCGAGAAGAAGTGGGGCGCCCCCACCATCACGAACGACGGTGTCTCCATCGCCAAGGAGATCGAGCTCGACGACCCGTACGAGAAGATCGGTGCCGAGCTCGTCAAGGAGGTCGCCAAGAAGACCGATGACGTCGCCGGTGACGGCACGACCACGTCGGTCGTTCTCGCTCAGGCGCTCGTGCGTGAGGGCCTGCGCAACGTCGCGGCCGGCGCCGACCCCATCAGCCTCAAGCGCGGCATCGAGAAGGCCACCGCGGCCGTCATCGAGGCGCTCATCGCCGGGGCCAAGGAGATCGAGACCAAGGAGGAGATCGCGGCCACCGCATCCATCTCCGCCGGTGACCCCGAGATCGGTGCGCTCATCGCCGAGGCGATCGACAAGGTCGGCAAGGAGGGCGTCGTCACCGTCGAGGAGTCGAACACCTTCGGCACCGAGCTCGAGCTCACCGAGGGCATGCGCTTCGACAAGGGCTTCCTCTCCGCGTACTTCGTTACCGACCAGGAGCGCCAGGAGGCGGTCTTCGAGGACCCCTACATCCTCATCGCCAACTCCAAGATCTCGAACATCAAGGACCTCCTGCCGATCGTCGACAAGGTGATCCAGAGCGGCAAGCAGCTGCTCATCATCGCCGAGGACGTCGACGGCGAGGCCCTCGCGACTCTCGTCGTGAACAAGATCCGCGGCATCTTCAAGTCGGTCGCCGTCAAGGCCCCCGGCTTCGGTGACCGTCGCAAGGCGCAGCTCGCCGACATCGCGATCCTCACGGGCGGCCAGGTGATCTCTGAGGAGGTCGGCCTCAAGCTCGAGAACGCGACGCTCGACCTGCTCGGTCGCGCCCGCAAGGTCGTCATCACCAAGGACGAGACCACGATCATCGAGGGTGCGGGTGACGAGGATGCGATCGCCGGTCGCGTCAAGCAGATCCGTGCCGAGATCGAGAACACCGACAGCGACTACGACCGCGAGAAGCTCCAGGAGCGTCTCGCGAAGCTCGCCGGTGGCGTCGCCGTCATCAAGGCGGGTGCCGCGACCGAGGTCGAGCTCAAGGAGCGCAAGCACCGCATCGAGGACGCCGTTCGCAACGCGAAGGCCGCCGTCGAGGAGGGCATCGTCGCCGGTGGTGGCGTCGCGCTCATCCAGGCCGGCAAGGTCGCGTTCGACTCCAAGGCGCTCACCGGTCTGACCGGTGACGAGGCCACGGGCGCGAACATCGTCAAGGTCGCCATCGACGCCCCGCTCAAGCAGATCGCGCTCAACGCCGGTCTCGAGCCCGGTGTCGTCGCCGACAAGGTGCGTCACCTCCCCGCGGGCCAGGGCCTCAACGCCGCCACGGGTGAGTACGTCGACATGCTCGCCGCGGGCATCAACGACCCGGTCAAGGTGACCCGGTCCGCGCTGCTCAACGCCGCGTCGATCGCCGGCCTCTTCCTCACCACCGAGGCCGTCGTCGCCGACAAGCCGGAGAAGAACCCGGCCCCGATGGGTGACCCGTCGGGCGGCATGGACTTCTAGTCCGAGGCTGATCGAACCACCGGAGGGCGGTCCCGTGAGGGGCCGCCCTCCGTCGTTGGTGCGGGGAGTGCTACGGTGGCGCTGTGAAACGGGAGCAATCGTCACGCAAGCTGGTCGTCGCCGCAGCGAGCGGCATCCTTCTCCTCTCGCTCGTGGGCTGTCAGCCCGCGACCACCGCACCGTCGCCGAGCGACGAGATCGCGTCCGGGCCCACGGCGACAGCGACACCCACCCCGTCTCCCACTCCGACCCCGACGCCCGAGCCCGTGCCGCCCACTCCGATCGAGCGCCTCGAGCAGGTTCGCGATCTCGTCGCGAACTCGAGCGTGGGTTGTGCCGATTGGCGACTCGCGCCGGAGTTCTCGGGCACCGCGGGTCAGTGCGGCAGCGAGGGGGTTCTTATCTTCATCCACCCCAGCCTCGCCGACCGCAACACGGTGCTCCAGCTCAACCTCGACTCGATGGAGCCGAACCCGTTCATCGTCGGCCCCGACTTTCTGGTCAACGTCTCCTCCCTCGACGATCTCACGCGCGAGACCCTCGCGAGTGAGATCGGGGGCATCCTCTGGGTGGCGCCCGACCCGATCCCCACGAGCTGAGCTGGCCGTCGCCGCCGCCCGGATGGTGTGGCCGCTGGCCGCTGGCCTCAGTCGTCGAGGTCGAAGGCCGCGTGAATCGCGCGGATGAGGGACTCCTCCTGGTCATCCAGAAGGAAACCGATCTGCTGGCCCACTGCCGAGGCCGCGATGGTCGTGATGCCGTCGGCGATGGCGACGCAGTCGTGGTCGAGCCCGTTCTGGCGCCCCAGAGCAACCTCGGTCGCCAGGCCCCGGATCCGCGAGGTGACGGGGATCACCGTCACCTGCGTGAGGAACGGGCGAGCGACCTCCCGGGTGAGGATGACCACCGGCCGGGCCTTGTCGATCATCGCGAGGTGAATCGGGCGCACTAGTCGTCCAGAGGCACAGGGTTGCGTGCCACCCACTCGGCCAACCCGAGCAGCTCGGGATCCTCACCGTGCACGCGGTAGATCTCGGCATCCTTCTCCGCGATGAGGCGGCGTTGAAGTCGCTTGAGTTCTCGGGTGACGACGGCCGCACGACTCTCGAACCGACCGCTTGCGACGAGCTCGTCGAGGAAGTCGACGAGCTCGTCGGGAAGGCGCACGGCGATCTGCTTGCTCATCCCATGACGGTACCGCGTTGGGATTCGACCGTCAACGGACGCGGCGACCGTCACCGCGCGAAGAGCCGCGTGTTCGCCGCCTCGATCTCCGCATACTGCTGGCCGGCCTGCGTGAGGGCGTGGTTGATCGCCGCGAGGCTCTCCTCCACGCGCTGCTGGGTGCCGCGCCAGTCGGTCACGACCGACGAGAACGCGGTCGCGGCCGATCCGCTCCACGAGCCCTGCAGCTGGGTGAGCTGGCCGTGCAGGGCGGCCACCTCCGATTGGATTCGCCCGATGGAGGCCCGAACGGCCCCGGTCGCGCTGATGACGGCTTCACTGTCCACTTGGTAACGAGTCATGCCGCGACGGTAGTGGGGCGGCGAGGGCCGCCGAGCGGGGTCAGGGCGAGGTGGGGGTCGCCGCGGCATCCACCGTTCGGCGGAGGAGGGGAAGGGACACCCGGAAGGTCGCGCCCCCGCCCGGGGTCTCGAGAACCTCGACGTCGCCGTCATGGGCGTCGACGATCGCGGAGACGATCGCGAGGCCGAGCCCGCTGCCGCCGGTGTCGCGCGTGCGCGAGGTGTCGGCGCGCCAGAAGCGCTGGAAGATCTTCTCCCGGATCTGGGGCGGGATGCCCTCGCCATGGTCGATCACGGAGAGGATCGCGCGACCGGCCTCGCCGTCGACCCCGACACCGATCTCGATCGGGCTGTCGGGCGGGGTGAAGCGCACGGCGTTGCCGATGAGGTTCGTGAGCACCTGGCGGATCTTGTTCTCCTCGGCGAGCACCACGGCGCGCTGCTCGGCGGGCGGCGGATCGGCCGGGGGAGGCAGCGGGGCGCCGGTGGCCCGGGCGGCTCGGGTGCGGCGCGCGACGAGACGCGCGAGGGTCGCGCCGAAGTTGATGGGTCCGGTCGCGGTGGCGCG
>CALRZA010000124.1:0-6126 GCA_943372535.1 Auritidibacter sp. Marseille-P8566 | reverse complement strand
AGAAGATGTCGAAGAGCCTGCGCAACTACCCCGACGTCTCCGAGGTGTTCGATCGTGACGGCGCGGATGCGATGCGCTGGTTCCTGATGTCGAGCTCGGTCATCCGCGGCGGCAACCTCGTCGTCACCGAGGAGGGCATCCGCGAGGGTGTGCGCCAGGTGCTGCTGCCGCTGTGGAGCACGTACTACTTCTTCACCCTGTACGCGAACGCGGCAGGCGGGTCGAGCTCGGTCGAGACCTCACCCGCGGGGTACTCGGCCACCTGGCGCACCGACTCGACCCACCTGCTCGACCGCTACATCCTCGCCAAGACCCGTGAGCTCATCGAGGCGGTGACGGTCGACCTCGAGGCCCTCGACAGCCCGCTCGCCGCCGCCAAGCTGCGCGACTTCGCCGACGTGCTCACCAACTGGTACGTGCGGCGCTCGCGCGATCGCTTCTGGGACGGCACGAACCGCGACGCCTTCGACACCCTCTACACGGTGCTCGAGACGGTCGCGCGGGTCGCCGCCCCGCTCATCCCGCTCGTCTCCGAGGAGATCTGGCGCGGGCTCACCGGCGGTCGCAGCGTGCACCTCACCGACTGGCCCGACGCGACGCGGTTCCCGGCTGATGCCGAGCTCGTCGCCGAGATGGATGCCGTGCGCGAGATCGCGTCGTCGGGCCTGGCCCTGCGCAAGGCCCGCGGGCTTCGCGTGCGACTGCCGCTGGCCGGGCTCACGGTCGTCAGCGCCCAGACGGCGTGGTTCGACGGGGTCACGGGAATCCTCGAAGACGAACTCAACCTCAAGTCGGTGACCTTCGAGCCGCTGCGCGACGACTCGCTCGACGCGTTCGGCATCACGAAGAAGCTCACGGTCAACGCGCGTGCGCTCGGCCCGCGCCTCGGCAAGCAGGTGCAGCAGGTCATCCAGGCGGCCAAGGCGGGCGACTGGGGGCTGGAGGGCGAGACCGTCGTCGTCGGCGGCATCCCGCTGGTCGAGGGCGAGTACGACCTCGAGCTGGAGGCGGCCGACGCCGCGAGCGCCATCGCGTTCCTCGCCGACGGCGGTTTCGTCGTGCTCGAGACCGCGACGACGCCCGAGCTGGAAGCCGAGGGACTGGCGCGCGACCTCATCCGCGCGATCCAGGAGACCCGCAAGGCGGCCGGGCTCGAGGTGAGCGACCGCATCCGGCTCGCGATCACGGGCGCCGACGCGGGCGACATGGAGGCGCTCACGGCCTTCGAGGAGGTCATCGCGGCCGAGACCCTCGCGCTCGACGTGCAGCTCACGCTCTCACCCGAGCCGGAGGTCGCAGCGGCCCTCGAGTCGTCGGCGGGCTCGCAGCGCACGACGCTCACGGCCGATCAGTACGCGAACTCTGGTGTACTGGTCATCGACGTCTGGAAGTCGGGAGCGGTGCATGTCTGAGCGTGATGATGCGGAGCACGACGACGCCGACAGCGGCGACGAGCTCGGTGCCCTCGGCGACCTGAGCCCGTTCGCGGGCGGCGGCGCCATCGACGACCCCGATCGCGACTGGGAGCTCGACGACTCCGAGTACCGGGCCGATGCCGACCGCGCCTACGAGGAGCTCCTCGCGCGGGTGGGGGAGCAGGCCCCCCAGCCGCGGCTCGACGCCACCCGGCGCGCGGTCGAGCTGCTCGGGGATCCGCAGCGCAGCTATCCGGTCATCCACATCACCGGCACCAACGGCAAGACGTCGACGAGCCGCATCACCGAGTCGATCCTGCGGGCCTACGGTCTGCGCACCGGCTTGCTCACCAGCCCCCACCTCGTGCGACCCAACGAACGCATCGTGATCGACGGCAAGCCGATCAGCAACCGCGCCTTCGCGGCGAACTGGGCCGACATCCGCCCCTTCCTGCAGATGGTGGATGCCGAACTCATCGCCGCCGGCGACGAACCGATCACCTTCTTCGAGGCGTTCACCGTGCTCGCCTTCGCCGCCTTCGCTGACGCCCCCGTCGACGTCGCGGTGATCGAGGTCGGCATGGGCGGCGAGTGGGACTCCACCAACGTCGCCGACGGTCAGGTCGCCGTCTTCGCCCCGATCGCTCTCGACCACACCCAGCGGCTGGGCTCCACGGTCGCCGAGATCGCCCGCACCAAGGCCGGCATCATCAAGCCCGCCGCGGATGTCGTCTCGGCCCGCCAGGTGCCCGAGGCGGCCGCGGAGCTCGAGCGCGCCGTCGAGCTGACCGAGTCCACGCTCGCGACCGAGGGCGACCGTTTCGCCCTCGAGAGCACGGCCGTGGCGGTCGGCGGACAGCTCATCACGGTCCGCGGCCTCGCAGGCGTCTACCGCGATCACTTCCTCCCGCTCTTCGGCGACCACCAGGGGCGCAATGCCGCTCTCGCGATCGCCGCCGTCGAGTCGTTCCTCGGGCAGGGCACGCAGCCGCTCGTCGGCGACGTGCTCGCCGAGGGCCTCGCGGAGGCGACGTCGCCCGGACGCCTTCAGGTGATCGGCACCGATCCGACCGTGATCGTGGATGCCGCCCACAATCCGCACGGCGCCCACGCGCTCGCCGCGGCGCTCTCGAGCTACTTCACCTTCCCCGAGATCGCGGTCGTCGTCGGCGTGCTTCAGGACAAGGATGCCGCGGGCATCGTCGCCGAGCTCGAACCGATCGCGACGCGCTTCATCGCCACGCAGTCCGGATCGGACCGCGCGGTCATGGCCGACGAGCTCGCGTCCCTGATCGCCGAGGTCGCTCCCGGCACCGCGGTCGAGGAGTCCGACTCGCTCGCGGTCGCGCTCGAGGAGGCGCGCGGGTGGGCGGCGGAACAGCCCGACCGTGCTGTGCTCGTGACGGGCTCGATCACCCTCGTAGGCGAGGCCCTGGCGATCTCCGACGCGGAAGGATGGCGATGAGCGACGACAACCGCGGGTTGAGTAGCCCGGAGGGCGGATCGAAACCCGCCCGCCCCCGTCGCGAGCGCAGCGCGAGCGAGTCGCTGCTCAGCATCGTGCTCGGTCTCGAGGCGTTCCTCGTCTTCTTCGTGGCGCTCACCGCATTCGGCCTCCGGGCGCTCGAGCCCCTCCCCGCGTTCGTCGGCGGGGCCGTGCTCATCGTCGTGCTGATCGGCGTCGCCGGCCAGCTGCGGCATCCGTGGGCGGTCGCGCTCGGCTGGGTGCTGCAGGGGGTGCTCGTGGCCACGGGACTTCTGCTGCCGATCATGTACGTCATCGCGGCGGGCTTCCTCGCGATCTGGATCTACTGCTTCATCACCGGCCGCCGACTCGACCGAGCCAAGGCGGCCTTCACCACCGACCCTGAGGAGAACTAAGTGACCACCGTGGAAGAGACCCTCGTGCTCGTCAAGCCGGATGGCGTGAGCCGCAACCTCACCGGCGAGATCCTGCGCCGCATCGAGGCCAAGGGCTACCAGCTCGTCGACATCAAGCTCGTGGAGGCCGACCTCGACCTCCTCGCGGCGCACTACGAGGAGCACCAGGGCAAGCCGTTCTACGAGCCCCTCGTCGAGTTCATGCAGAGCGGCCCCGTCGTCGCCATCCGTCTCGCGGGCAACCGCGTGATCGAGGGATTCCGTGCGCTCGCCGGCACGACCGATCCGACGACCGCGGCGCCGGGCACGATCCGCGGCGACCTCGGGCGCGACTGGGGCGTCAAGGTGCAGCAGAACCTCGTGCACGGCAGCGACTCGCCGGAGTCGGCCGCGCGCGAGCTCGCGCTCTGGTTCGGCTAGACCACCAGGAACGACAGCAGGTCGAGACGCAGCTGCGCGATGATCGCGATGATCAGGTAGCTCGCGAACGTGATCACCGGCACCCAGCCGTAGAGCGTCTCACCGACCTTCTCGAACGCGGGCCCGAACAGTCCGTTCTTCGCGTTGAAGAGCGTGAGGGTCCAGAACATCAGGATCGTCACCGCCCACACGATCATGCAGTAGGGGCACAGCGTCGCGAGCTCGAAGATGCTGTTCGAGATCAGCCAGATGCAGAAGGCCAGCGCGCCCGTGACGCCGATGTTGAGGGCGAGCCAGAACCAGCGGGCGAACTGAGCGCCCGCGAGGATCGCGACACCGACCGCGATCGGGGCGACGAAACCGCCGAGGCCGAGGATCGGGTTGGGGAATCCGAGGATCTCGCCCTGCCACGACTCGAGGTTCTTGCCGCACTGCACGATGACGCTGAAGTTGCAGTCGAGGTCGGCTTCGGGGTTCTCGAGGATCAGGATCTTGTCGACCGTCAGTGCGAACGACGCGAGCCATCCGATCACCCCGGTCACGATCATCACGATGGCGGGAACGAGGGCGCGACGAAGCGGCACGTCTACAGTCATGGTCGGATTATGGCACCCGAGTTCGAGTGGATGGTGGGACCAATGACCCGTTCTGTGGATTGCGTGCGATAATTTGGGGGAGTCGATCGGGCCAGCCCCGTCGTCGACACCCAAGAGAAGACTTTCCGGGCATCACCGGGCCAGATCGCAGCAGCCGCTGCGCCGTCGGATCGCCAGTTCCGAAGTGCAGTGAGAGAGCACGAAGCACGACCCCATCGTGAGCTTCACGCCCGGTGGGTGACCTGAAGAATTGGTAGCCGCTCCCTGCGGAGCGAGCGCACGAGAGAGTACCCGGTGGGCGTCAGCCGTTCACCCGGGGTAGGAGTACACCAGCAATGGTGAATGACAACCAGAACAACGACGAGAACCCGAAGAAGCGCAGCCGCCTGTTCGGAGGTCGCAAGGCGGATGCCGCCCCGGCGGCCGCGGATGCCCCCGAGGTGTCGACCGACGAGGCCGCTCCCGAGGCGCCGGTCGCCGACGTGTCGACCACCGCGGCTTCCACACGCAAGCGCACCGCCCCGAAGAGCGCGGCGACCCACGTGAACGCGTCGGCCCCGGCATCCGACAGCGTGGCAGCCGAGGTGCCCGACGCGGTCGAGGCCCCGGCCGCCCCGAAGACCCGCAGCCGCGCCAAGAAGGCGGAGCCCGTCGCCGAGGCGAGTGAGACCGACGAGACCGTCGAGCCCGCCCCCACGACGCGCGCGCGCCCCACCACCTCGCTGCTCTTCCAGGCGCCTGACCTGCCGCCGCTGCCCCCGCTGCCGCGCTCCGGAGGGCCGCTGCCCGAGCTCGATGAGCCCGGCACCGTGCGACGCCGTTCGCGCCGTCGCCCGGGCGAGGATCTCCGCCCCGGCGACGAGGCCCCCAACACCGTCGTGCGGGTGCGCCAGCCGCGCCCCGAGCCCGTGCTCTCCAACGAGCCGACCCGGGTCAAGGGATCCACGCGCCTCGAGGCCAAGAAGCAGCGCCGCCGCGATGGCCGCGATGCCGGCCGTCGCCGTCCCGTCGTCACCGAGAGCGAGTTCCTCGCCCGTCGCGAGTCGGTCGACCGCGTCATGGTGGTGCGCTCGAAGTTCGACCGCATCCAGATCGCCGTTCTCGAAGACGGCGTGCTCGTCGAGCACTACGTCGCCAAGGCACAGGACGCGAGCCTCATCGGCAACGTCTACCTCGGCCGGGTGCAGAACGTGCTGCCCTCGATGGAGGCCGCCTTCGTCGACATCGGTCGCGGTCGCAACGCCGTGCTGTACTCCGGCGAGGTCGACTGGGATGCCGCCGCCCTCGACTCCGACGGCAAGACCCAGGCCCGCCGCATCGAGCTCGCCCTCAAGCCCGGCGATCGCGTGCTCGTGCAGGTCACCAAGGATCCGGTCGGCCACAAGGGCGCCCGTCTCACGTCGCAGGTCTCCCTGCCCGGTCGCTACCTCGTCTACGTGCCCAACGGCTCGATGTCGGGCATCAGCCGCAAGCTCCCCGACACCGAGCGCGCCCGCCTCAAGAAGATCCTCAAGGAGGTGCTGCCCGAGAACGTGGGCGTGATCGTGCGCACCGCCGCCGAAGGTGCCACCGAGGAGCAGCTGACCCTCGACGTCAACCGCCTCACGAACCAGTGGGCCGAGATCAGCCGGCTGGTCGAGACGCAGCAGGCTCCCGCGCTGCTGCACTCCGAGCCCGACCTGCTCATCAAGATCGTGCGCGACGTCTTCAACGAGGACTTCGGCAAGCTCGTGGTCGCCGGTGACGACGCCAAGGCGACGATCGAGAGCTACCTCAGCGCCGTCGCGCCCGACCTCGCCGACCGGGTCGAGAGC